>JASEGR010000002.1 GCA_030017955.1 Candidatus Eisenbacteria bacterium | reverse complement strand
CTCACCGAACCGTCCCGGATAACGCCTCACCAGATCATCGAACAACGTCTTGGCCTCCAACCCAGGACAGACCTCTAACTTCTCCCGAACCTCATCCCAAATCCCACCAAACGGATCTTCCCGCGTCCGGTACGTCCGCAACCTCTCCTGCTCACTCGGCAATCGACCAAGCTTCCGATACTTCCTCGCCGTCTTCTCGTCCATCCCAGCACCCAACGCCGCCACCGAAAACCTCCTGCCTCGCCGTACCAACGCCATTAACCTCCCAACCTGCCGGTCCGTAACCATCCAAGCCTCCTTAGAATCAACGACTTGGACAGTCTACCAACACCCAATCAAACGGGAATTCTAATTGTCGTTACCGGGAATTCTAATTGTCGCTGAACAAAGTATCCTCATTCTTAATTGATTAACTCCCCACTCCCTACACTGGTCCTCACTCCACGGCACAAAAACATCAATATCTCTCCCTACCCACTTATCAGGCATTCGGTCTTCGATTGTGAAGACACCCGCCAGACCATGTCCTTCGAGCCACACCTTGTCCCCCATCTCTAAATCAGAAACGATTGGCGAATTGAACCTAATAGCGATCATTCCCGCTCTTGGGGTCTTGCCGGAATAGGTTTTGTTGCCGGTATGGGTGTAGCAGGAGGCGACGACTAATCGTTCTCGTTTCTCAGGCGTTGCCAGTGATTCAAAAGAGACCTGTTTTGATGAGTCTTCCTGTTTCATGTAATCTGGCTGATTTGGGCAGTCAACAAGGCTTAGACTGCAAATTCTGAGGTCTAGAGCTTCCTTTCGCCAAAGGCTCAGAGAGAGCGCGTGGAGTGTAAAGATCGAAACTGAGATGAGGGCAATGATGCTCAGAACCTTCTTAAGGGTTTTCATGGAATCGTCTTTTCTCTAGTTAGCTTGTCTTTGTTCTTGATAACTGAGTGGTTTCTTGGACTTCATTCCGCCTCTCTTCACCGGCAGCGTCTACCCTAGTTCAACTTGTTCTGGCACGGGGTCCGCAAATCTCTTTTCTTGAAGAGTCTGGGATAGAATAGAATCTTTCATGAGACCATACTCAAGCATGGTCTCCACACCGGCGATTGCTGCAGAGAGGCTCACGGCAATTAGAGGAACACCAGCTAGCGTAATAATTACGTCTGCGTTGAGAACCAGACCTTTATCTAGAACCCGATCCAATAGGTCCGCGAGAGTTGCTCTGCCCTGTCGAGTTGGTTCCATAAGAGTGGTAACTATTAACAGTCAAACACTGACGAAGGAGTACGGCGGCCAGGGACCGGTGAATTGGACATCGAAACCAGGAATCTGGCCGATTCTTTCCAACACTGCCCCCAGGGTTGCCGTTTCATCCCTGTTTTGCAGGCAAGAGACGTTCAGGATCATTTGTCTTGGGAGCTCTTCTTTCCTTATCCTTTCCACGCGGATGTCCTCAACAGATTCACGGATTTGTTGATAGAAGGCCTTGAAATGCGTATTGGCAGCCGTCTCCAAACGCTGTCGGATCAGTTCCTCCAGTTTTTGTTGCAGCAGATAAGCGACCCCTGTCGGTTTGGAGCAGATCTCCTTCTCCAGATTCAGGATCTCGTTATCTTGTTCCCTAATACGCGAAACAATCGTGGCTAGATCCCACAAAACCTGGACGCCATATTCCGCCTTGTTTTTGAGATTTTCCAATTTGCGGTTGAGTTCCGCCGATTGCTTTTCCAGCCACTCATCGAGGTTTTGCCGGGCGGGTTTCCCGTTCGTGGGCACAACGATCATGCCAAACGCAAACGGAACGATAGTTTCGTATCGCTCCCATGAAAGATCCACGATACTTTGATGGATCAGGAGCCAATCCGTCAAAACACTCTGGCCTTGAGAGGCAAACAGCTTGGGCTCACAGTCTTGCCCGATCGCTGCCAATCCCTGGTGAGTCATGACCCGCACTCGTGCTCCTTCGATACCCCGCACATCCAATGATTCTTCCCGATCTCCCTTCGTAACGCAGTAGACATAAATCCCGTCGGCAGTCATAGACCAAACTCCTTCTAACCCACCAGCGTCACTTCCTTGTCAGTAACTGGGCTGGGATCAGCCAATTTCTGGACCATCCCATCCACCAAATCGTCAAGCCCATCGCGCACAGACCGCACCGCTTCCGAAATTCCCTGTTCCTCTTTGATTTTCTCTATCGCCTTGTCCAACTCCAGCAGGGCGACCCCCAACCGGTCAATTTGTTCCTCGGTCAGATGGCCGCCTTCCATTCTCTTGAGGGATTGAATCCTCAAGGTATCTCGGATTACCTCAATGATGGCCAAAACCAATCCCAACAGGCCATGTTTTAGATCCTTATCATCGACTTCGATCTTCATGGTTAGGAACCGCTTGACTCCTTGAGGCCCACCACTCAGGCATCCTTACAATTATCTCATCCCCCCAAAACGCTTGTTGATCTCCTCACGGATTTTTCTCATGCGGTCACCGAACTTCTCGCTTTTCTCTCCCTTCTTGAAGAAGGAGCCGAAGCCGGGAATGATTTTATCCACGGTCTCAAAAATATCATCTGCGATTTCCTCTTTCTTTTCTTTCTCGTTGCTGGCCATATTATCTCCTTTCATAAGTGTCTAAGCCTTGGCAGAGACATCATCATGTATTCCTACGCTTTCGGAACTGGCTGAGCGATTCTCACTTCCGAAGGAAATGCCAACCCCCATTTTGCCGCCGTCTCGAAGGACGCCAACGCGGCGCGGATCTTGATGCTCAGGAGCTCGGTACCGGCCAGAGAGATCGCGATATCGGCATTGATCACCAACCCCTTGTCAAGAATCCGCTCCACCACATCGGCCAAAGTATCTCCCCTTGTAGAATGGATGAGCGGCACTTATTCCTCCTCCTCTTCGCGTCCGTACCGGATGACATTCAGATTTTCATCCAACGCAACCGCATAGCGGTTCTTGTCGAAAATAGGAGGGTAACCGAGCTTCTTCAAATACTCATTTAGCTCGGTCACCTCCACTGTTCCTTCCCAACCACCATCCGACTTGGCCAGTTTGAGAAATCTAAAAGCCTCGGGCTCTTGCCCTAACTCATTTTGAAGAAACTCTGCAACCCTGACCTTTACTTCGTGAATGCCCAACACAAACACCTCCTTTCCAAAGTGTTCAACTCCTTCTTGATTTGCTCTTCGACATTCCTATGTCTCGTTTTGTTCTTCATGCTCTTGGGCCTCCTGCAATCGATCCAAGATCTCCATCTCTCTGACCTTATACTCTTCCTCTTGGATCTCTCCCATATCCAGTCTGGTCTGAAGGGAAAGCAGTTGCTCGTGAATCTTCTTCGAATCCCCATACAACTCCTCATCAGCTATTTCTTTGACTCTTTTGCCAATCCAGAAAACTAAATCATCGAATAAGAATGCCATGGTTAACCTGTCGTGTTACCGGTCCCATCCCAGTGAATGACAATCTCAACAAAATTAAAGGGCGGCGCGGGCCCTACATACTTGAACTGCATCAGGGACTCATACCTCTCCACCAAGGTATTCACGGCCAGATCAAACCGGACTTGCCTCTCCGCATCAACCAGGAAAGCGGTATTGAGAATGTTCATGTCTCCAAGGACATTTTGCCTTTTGTACTGGACAGCGTGAGGGGCGAGTTCACGGATCAACAACTCGGCTGTCCTGGCATTTTTCTCCTCAAGGGCCTCCTTCACGACATGGCCAATATCAATCAGAGCAACATGGCGTTCGGAGTTCGACAGTCTCAGGGCCCTCTCTTTTGCCGTTTTGACTTTTTCATTTTCTTGGGTCAAGTCTGCAAAAACCTGGTCCATGTTTTTCCATCGGGCTCGCAAACCGTACTCATTCTTCCCGTCAATTTCGGCAAATGTCTTGCGGAATTCCTCCGTCTTCTCTTTCTGCTTTAGGACCTGTTCGACGATTTGCTCCGCATTTTTGGCCATCGTGCAAAACTTGACCGGCAGCACTGGTTGGGTCTGCATGACCTTCTCATTGACCAGTTGATGCGCGATGAGAAAATCACGGGCCAAGCGATATTTTTTCATCGGTTCCGCGGAAACAACCATTGCAAAATCCCCATGGGCCACCGTATGAACGGGGCTGGTCCCATGAATACCCTGAGTCTCCAGGTTTAGAATCCCCCTATTGTGGATCACACAGTAGACCCACAGTCCGGTTGGTTCGATCACAGCAACGTTCTCCTCTTTCAATTCCTGCATTTACTCTACCCAGTGCAGCTGCAAGTTCACAAAACTAAAGGGCGCCAGGGGGCCCACACAGTGAATCTGAATTCTTTCCTTGAACTCCTCCCCCACCCCTTCAACCGTGTTGTTAAATTCCTTCAGCCAACCCTTGTCGATCAAGAATGCAGCGTGGGCTACCATTTCGTCTGCGCCTGGCTCATCTTCTTTGCAGTCGGCCGCGGCCTTCTTGAAAAGCCTTAGATATCTATCTCCTTCAACTGCCTTCTTTTCTTCCAAAGCTGTGGCAACGAGTTCGCCGGCGCGGATCAGGTCTTGCCGGGTTCCCGTTGTCTCCTTTGTCTTCAGTGCCCGAATTCTTCTATTTTCTTTGACAATCTCCTCGTAGACCTTTTTCATGTCCGTCCAGACTATTTTTATGTCAATCTCTACTTTACCATCGAGATCTTTTAACTTGCCTTTCAACTCTCTAGAGTTTTTTTCCAAAAACGCAATAATCTCGTCCGCCGTCTCAGCCACCGTACAAAAGCGCATAGGAAGCACCGTGTAAGATTCCATGATTCTCTCAACCACCTTGATGTGGGCGGTCAGATTTTCCATGGAAACAACAAAGTGATCCGTTGAAGCCCTACTGACCACCGCGGCAATCCCTCTGGTCCCGATGGTCGTCACCTCATCATCATGGCCGCCAATCCCAATAGGACCAAAATTGGGAGCATCTTCAGCAGCGATAATTCCGTAAACGTATTTTCCCTCGTGCTTCATACCAAGACCGGTTGACTCGACGTGTGTTCTTCCACATTTCCTTCTTCCACTCTAGACAAGGCCACCTTCGTCGGCTTGCAGCCTCCTTCATAATATTCAACCAGGAGTTCATACGCCTGATGGACGCCCAGAAATTCTCCCTTGTCCAATCCACGATGGGTGTCGGGATGACATTGACGTGCCATGTTTCTGTAGGCGCGCTTCACCTGATCCACATCCGCATGACGCTTTAGTCCCAACGTGTCATAGGCCCGATGGATCCTTTCCAGATCAAACCGTTTGATGGTAACTGTGGCAAAACTGTAAGGAGGCAGGGGACCGATACACTTAAGATTCAATTTTCCGGCCCACCGATTGTCCAAACCCTCCAGGGCCCTGAAAAAGGCGTCATCGCCAGCGCGAGAAAGTAAGAAAGAGGCGTTGAGAACCATCTCGTCATTTATCAAGTCATGGGTGGCGTGGGACTCACTTACTTCCTCTAATCCTGCAACGATATCTTCGGCATAACGCTGAGCTCGTTCCTTCAATTTTGCCGATAGGAGCATCCCCAAAGGCAGTTTCCCCCTTTCCTGTTCCTCCAAAGACAACAATTCTAAACGCGCCTTCAGTTCCATGACCTCAGAATCGCTAGCCGCAATTTCTTTCAAAATCGGATGGATATCCCAGCTTGCAACGACACCCATCTCGTAGCTGTCTTGCATTCTGTCAAGCCATTCAGCCAAGAGTGTTCCGTTCTGGGAAAGGAGCTCCCTGGCCTCTTGCTGGTCCCTTAATACCGTGCCGAATTTACAGGGAAGGATGAACTGGTCTCTCATGATTGTCTCCATGGTTTCCTGATGGGCTAACAAAGTCCTGACCAATCGTTCCTTGTTGAGACAATCGAAATTCACTTGCCGCACCGGACCAATGACTGCTGCAAGAGTCTGAGCTGTGGGAAGCTTGGCCGAAGGGTCTGGCATTGCTACAACCAACCCTCTCCTCCTGTCTCCTATTTCGAAACCAATAGGGCCGAAACTTATCGCCCGTTCTGATTCAATGACACCATAGAGATAGCAACTCATTTCCCGGGGCCCTCCTTTGAAGCTGCCACTGCGTTTTGGAAATCCTTCATACTAATCTTGAATCCTGCCACCTTCCCCATCCCTTCTTTCTCATCACCCACGATGAAACTTCTCAGAGCGTTCACGGCAGCCTGGCGGCAAATCCCTTCGATTTCGGATCCATTCCAGCCCTGTGTGACTTGAGCTAAGGCCTCTAAGTCCACACCCTTGTCCAGCGGTTTTCCCTTCGTATGAATCTCGAAGATAGCCTGCCGGGCTTTGAGATCCGGCAGAGGAAGTTCAATCAGAAGGTCGAATCTCCCTGGGCGAAGTAAGGCAGGATCGATCAGATCCTTCCGATTCGTGGCAGCCAGAACAAGAACCCCCTTGAGCTCCTCGATTCCGTCGAACTCTGCTAGGAATTGGCTCATCAATCGTTCCATCACTCCAGAGTCGCTCCCTCCGCCATGACGATGCGGGGCCAAGCTGTCGATCTCATCAAAAAACAAGATACAAGGAGCGGCCGCTTTGGCCTTCTTGAAGATTTCCCTCAATGCCTTCTCAGACTCGCCCACCCATTTTGACAGCAAGGCGGGTCCTTTAACCGAAACAAAATTGACGCCACTTTCCGTGGCCAGGGCTCTGGCGAGCAGGGTCTTACCGGTCCCAGGCGGGCCATGAAGCAAGATCCCCTTGATGGGTCGCAACCTAGCAATTTCAAATAACCTATCATACTTGAGAGGCCACTCTATCGTTTCTCTTAATGTCTCCTTCACCGCATCGAGTCCTCCAACATCTTCCCATCGAACATCGGGAATCTCAATGCTCACCTCCCGGATGGCTGAAGGCTCTACTTCGCGTAAGGCCTCCAAGAAGTGATCCATGCGGACTTCGAGGCTCTGAATCACCTCGTCAGGAATTTCTTCCAGGGAGATGTCCTTTTCTTGAAACAGTGAACGGAGGCAACTCATGGCAGCTTCTCTGGCCAGTGCTTCGAGATCCGCCCCTACATAGCCATGCGTGATCTCAGCCAATTTAGCGATACTCACATCCTTGGCGAGCGGCATGCCGCGTGTATGAATCTCCAGGATGTTCAGGCGTCCATTCCGGTCCGGGATCCCGATCTGGATCTCGCGGTCGAACCGACCCGGGCGTCTCAAGGCGGGATCCAGAAGATCGGGCATGTTGGTTGCCCCGATCACGATGAGCTGCCCCCGCGATTTGAGACCGTCCATGAGCGAAAGCAGTGTGGCAACGATCCGCTTTTCCACCTCCCCCTGAACGTTTGCCCGTTTTGGCGCAATGGCATCAATTTCATCGATAAACAGAATCGAGGCCGGAGACTGGCTCGCCCGTTCAAAAATACTGCGGAGATGAGCTTCACTCTCACCATAAAACTTATGCACAATTTCCGGACCATTCACGGAGAAGAAATTGGCTTCCGATTCGTGAGCAACCGCACGTGCAATCAAGGTCTTGCCGGTCCCTGGTGGCCCGTAGAGCAGGACTCCCTTGGGAGGATCGATTCCTAAGCGGTCAAACACTTCAGGGTATTTGAGGGGAAGCTCCACCATCTCCCGGATACGCTGAATCTCTTTGCCAAGGCCTCCAACATCCTCGTATGAAACGGCAGTAGGCTGTTTTTCTCCCCCCTTGTGCTCTTCTCCCTCAATGTTGATTTGGGTAGTCGATGCAATGAGCACGGCCCCTTCGGGCAGAGTATCGACCACCTCAAAATCACGGGTGCGGGAACCAAACAAGAGAGCCCGGATTTTGTCTCCCTTGATTACCGGCAAACCCTCCAGCAGACGCCCCATGTAACGGTCTGCGCTCGGAAGGGAACTCTGTCTGAGAGCCCCCAGCGTTGTCTTCAGGCGCAAGGACCTGGCTGGTACAACTGTGGTCGTGCGAATGTGAACCTTTTCATCCAGCCCGACTTTGGCATTTTCGCGCAAGATTCCATCCATTTGGATGCACTTTTCCCCACGATTTTCTTGATAGGTTGGCGCGACTTTGGCAATTGTGGTCCGTTTTCCTTCAATGTAGATTGTATCGCCAACCTGACATGCCAGTTTTTCCATATCCGCTGGATCGAGACGGGCAATGCCGTGGCCGACATCTTTGGTTAATGCTTCACTAACTCGGAGGGTTAGCGTATCTAGTTTGGGATGAGGAGATAATTGTTTTGGCGGGCTACTCATAGAGTCTCACGTTTCTAAAACCCGGGTCACTGGAACCCGTGGCAAAGGTTTGGAAAAGTTCACTTTCAGTTTTGCCTCTTTTTCAGCTTCAGCTCAAACATGCCGTTTCTGTAGCTAACCTTGGTAGGTTTTTCTTCCACAGGGTCTTTCAGTAGAATCTCCTTGTTGTATTTCCGCTTTCCGCTGGTAGACAGAGCGACCACATCTCCGTGAACCTCGCAGTGGATTTCTTGTTCGGTCACACCGGGGAGCTCTGCAACGATCTGGACAGCATCTTTCTCTTCGAAAACATCAACAATGGGCTCCCTGGTCTCCTCAACCACAGGCCCTTCTTGGGTCCTCTTGATATTCCCGAAAGGCTCGACGATGGGGCGCCTTTCGCCACCGGGCCCCGCCATGCTTCGGACGGTAAATCCAAAAACTCCTTTCGCATCCTTTTGTCCGGGGATGCGAAATTCACCTTGCTTCTGGATGGTTCCTCCTTCTTGACTAACTTTGTCCGCAAGGTCGATAAGATCTCCCAATCCTTTAAAAAGACCCCCGAGAAATCCTCCGGCTTCCGCTACGGATGCAGCTTTCTTCTTTTTCTCTTCTTTCATAATATTCTCCTCCTCTGCTGGCAGGTTGGAGCAAGCTCAAGTATTTGCGCATTTTTGTCAGAATTTGAAGGGAACTGCCCTTACGGAGCGGCCATTGTTTCTTCCGCTCATTTGCGCACGTTTGCTGTTCCTTTTGTGCGAGCTGTTCCCTTGCAACTTCCTGTACTGTTTGTCAGTTGCACCAATGTCCGTCTCTATCCCCTTGAGTTGCTCATTGATCTCCTTGAGTCTGAGCGCCATGGCAGACCTCTTGTTCATCAGGCTTTCGTGCCTGACACTAAGCATATAGAGCCGATTGGTCTCTTGGACCAAACTGGCTCTTCTCGAACTCATGTGGCGGATGTCCGAGGCCCCGCGACTTGAAGAGCAACCTTTGGGTAAATTTACCGGGATTGGCATATCGTTCCTCCTTGATTCATCGGTTTCCGTTACCGCAGTATTCTTCGATCGCTTTTCTTACTACCTCCCTCACCTTGGCAGAGGTCGTCTTGCTCCCGATCCGAGAAGTCTCGGACGTGAGGATATCCAGACAGATGGAAGAGAAAAGGGAATCGGAGGCACAAACTTGAACTTCCTTTCCATACTCCCTGACGGTCCTTGCGATCATGATGCAGCCCCGGATCGTGGGGGAGAACTCATATTGCCCGTGTTCTCTCAGGTAGCGCACGATCTTCACTATCTTTTTCACCCCTTCCAGGGAGAGTCCCGACTTGGCCTTGGTGATGGCGCACTCTGTGATCTCATCGAATGACTCCAAATCAAGGGTGACCATGCGGTCTCGCAAAGCGTCCTGGGAGCGGTGGACCCCAGCGTACTCTTCCGGATTCGAGGTGAAGACTGCACGGAACTCTGGATGGACTTTGAGATGGCTGGCCTGTCCTCCATCCCGGCTCAGAGGGAGATCCAGTATTCCTTCCTGGAGGACGGAGAGGAGGATATTGTTTGCCTCCGGCCGCGAACGGGTGAATTCATCATAAATCAGGGTGTAGCCGTTCTCGACCGCCACGGTCAGTCGGCTGTCGACCCACCGCTTGGACATCTCCTCTTCGATCTTCAGAACGGAAGAAATAAAGTTGTCCCGGAGTTTCCTCACATGATAGCCGGTCTCCGCGCCGACCAAGTCGGCTGTGTTGAGATCCTCATCCCCGTGGATCATCACGACTGGTCTTTCGAGCAGTTCTGCAATCCTGAGGGCGAGTGTCGTCTTTCCTGTGCCCGAGATTCCCCGAAAATGAACTGGAAAGCCGGCCCTAAGATAATGCATAGCCCGCGCCACGGTCGTTCTGACAAATGGAGTCTCTACAAACTCTTTACCTGCTTGCGGTTGTAAGAGAGTCATTTCCTGCGTTTCCATCTTTGCATCTCCTTCCTAAATGGAGCCAAGCCCATTGCAGGTGGCACAGGGAAGGTTCATCTCAGCATTCATTCCTGTCCCGCCACAGGCACTACAAATTATTCCTTTTAAGCCTTGATTCCCCAGGCTGATGACACCCCGCCCCTTGCAGGAAGTGCAGGTATTTTGCGTGCTGAAGGCGACTCCGGTTCCATGACAATAGGCACAGGCTTTATAAGGGGTAAGGAGATAGACCTCTCTCCTTCCATGGCAGACCTGGCAGGTCGATCCCGGATAGAGTTGTCCGAATGGATCTTTTCCTGTCCCTCTGCAAAAGGCACATGGTATCTTCTTGGTGTGGGATAGGTGGGTCGTTTTCTGAACTAGGTTGGACATCTTTTCCTCCAGGGAGGATCAGGTCCGCTCCGCCCTGAGGCGGAGGGACGTGATCTTCCGTGAAAAAGCCGTGTTTCAGCGCGTCCGGGCAGCGCTTTGCTTGGCCTTCGTCAGCGCTGCATTGAAGTTATGGCGCTTGCTTGCCATCGTCCTGGCCACTTGTTGCCACGCGCGATGGGCCTCCCGGTGTTCCTTTCGGAACTTGGACAGCATCTGATCAACCGTCTCCGTCAGGGCAATCGGAAAGACGGCCAGATCGCTCCTGAGCTTTCTGCCCATTGCTTTGTGGTCTTTTCTGAAGCCGCCAAGGAGCCTGTGGGTATCCACGATATTCTTCCCGAGGAAATTCACCCTCTCATTGTAGGAGGCGATCATATCTTCCCCGAGGTTTGTAAACTGCTGTGCCAATCCCATGGTAGTCACCTCCTTTTTAGCAATGCGACAATACTGCTGCCGGCATTGCGAGTTTTTCTTCCTTCTCCAAGCCCAGTTCTCCACAGAGAATGTCCACGGTCTTTCTAAATTCCTTCAAAGTGAGATCTTCCTGTTTGAGAAACAGGTGCCGCATTCTCCGCCCGATTACTGCCTGTTCTTTCTGGAAACCGATTACGTGTTCTCTCGCCGCCTCGATGTTTGTCTGGATGATTTTCTCCAGGTCAGGGACTCTTGAGAAAATCTCCGCTTCAATCATCCTTTTCAGCTGGCTTGCCAGTTCCCTTTGTGTTTTCAGAAAAAAGTTCATGAACTGCCTAATCTCTTGTTCCCTTGTACTTTGGTAGATCAAAATGGGGGCCATGAGTTGATCAAAATCTTTCTTGCGCAGAGACTCTACCCTCGCTAGTCTTTCTCTTAGCTCGTATTGCACAGCCTGCTCCACAAGACGACACTGATCAAGCATTGCGAGGCCCTTTTCGACGATCTCTCCCACGGCGCAGATCCGCTCGTCATAACTCGACACTACCGCCGCTGTCATGTCTTTGACCTGTTCGAATCCCCCCATGATGCCTGATCCCTCCTTGCAAATAGGAAACTCATAACACCCCGAAAGGGGCGGCTTGATTTGGCGACATAAACTCAAGGAATGAGGTTATCCCGACAAATCTGCCCGTTCTCATTTAAGCTGGACTGGCCGCTGACTGCGTAAGCCCGATGGCTTCCGCATACTTCAGGTACGTCTCGACACCCGCGACAACTACCCGGGCTTCCAGACTTAAGAACTCGATTCCCACCAGGGAAAGGCGGGCCCATGCATCGATCACGATTCCCTTATCGAGAATGCGATCGATAACCTCTGCGAGTGAAGAACTCGCCATTGCTTTTTGGACTGGCATCTAACTCACCTCCCTTCTTACAATTTGTCAGAAGCAAAACTCATGCCATCTCACGAACCACGCACAGCCACACATCCGCATGGTTAGAATTGGGAGGTTATGAAGGTTATTCGCCGAATGCAGGAGTGATAGTTTTGGTGGAAGATGGGAGGAATCGGGACTAGATTCCCGAATACGGGAGGCGATTCCTGATAAAGCATGACACCAGCACCAATGTCACAAAATCAGGCGAAGATCTAGTGAAACTCCCCTCGCCTCTTGAGTCCTTCAACTCGATGCTGGTCATAAGTGCTGCCTTATCCTGTCAACTGCCACAAATAGATCTTGTATTCCTTGAGTTTGTTATACAATGTTTTTTCATCAATGCCCAACAAGTCAGCCGCTTTGCCTCTGCGGCCTTCGGCCCGCTGTAGAGCGCCCCGGATCAATTCTTTTTCAACCATGCTCACAGCTTCCCTGGTGGCCTGGAAAAGCGGAAGACCCGGTTTGATCGAAACGATCACTCCTTGGTGGGTCCCTGAGGCCGAAGGATTCCGAATCTCGTCAGGCAAATCGGCCTTCTCGATCGTGCCACTACCCACAACCATTGCCCGCTTGACCACGTTTCGCAGTTCTCGCACATTGCCAGGCCAGGGATACGATTGGAGCGCCTCCAAAGCCTGCCTACTGAAACCAGAAAACGTTTTGCCAACCTGTTCCTGAAAGTCATTCAAGAATTTCAGGCTTAGATAAGGGATGTCTTCTACGCGTTCCCTCAGAGGCGGCAGTCGTAATGGAAACTCGTTGAACCGATGAAAGAGATCTTGCCTGAACCTTTCCTCCTTGATGAGCTGAGGAAGTTCACGGTTGGTAGCCGCGACAACTCGCATAGAAATCGCAACAGTCTGTCTTCCGCCCAACCGTTCAAAGGTATGCGTTTCCAGGAAGCGCAACAGCTTCGCTTGAACGTTGAAAGGAATGTTGGAAACTTCGTCCAAAAAAAGAGTCCCGCCATCCGCCTTCTCTAGTTTTCCCTTCTGCGCAGCATGGGCCCCGGTAAAAGCTCCCTTCTCATGGCCAAAGAGTTCGCTCTCAATAAGAGATTCCGGGATAGAAGCACAATCTACTGGTACCCAAGGCCCATCCTTCCTTGCGCTCAGTTGATGGATGCTGTTGGCGATCAACTCCTTGCCCGTCCCGCTCTCGCCCGTGAGCAGCACATTGACATCGGTTCGTGCCACGGCAGCACATTGCCTGATCAACCCCTGAACAGCATTAGAATGTCCCATCGTAAATTCCAGGTCCGACGCATTGGCTGCCCTGTTTCTGAAGTCCTCGAGTTCCCAGCAGAGGTGGCGGAGTTCAACCGCCTTGCCTACTAGCGTTTTGAGTTCTTCATTGTCAAAGGGTTTTGACAAATAGTGAAACGCCCCGGCTTTCATCGCTTCGACGGCCGTCTTCACCGTTTCGTAGGCGGTGATCATGACAACCGGAAGATGCGGATCGGTTTCATGAATCTTTCGCAAACAAACGAGGCCGTCCTTGCCCCCCAATTTTAGATCGAGCAGGATGCAACTGAGCCGGCTATCATGCAGCCTAGGAAGGAATTCCTCTGGGTCGGTCGTCCAATGAACTTGATATCCTTCGGCTTCCAACACCTTCTTGAGGGTCAGGCAGAGCTCTTTTTCATCATCGATGACGTAAATCGTATCGCCCATCAGAGCGTCTGGGTACCTAATTCCCATACCACAACACTCCGAATCACACGACCACGGGCAGCTCAATCACAGTTGTCGTTCCACCAGTTTCCCGACTTTCAAAGTGCAGTCGGCCGCTGTGCGACCTAATGATTCCTTCAGCAACAGGCAGGCCCAAGCCGACCCCCCCTCTTTCGTGGTAAAGAAAGGCTGACACAATTTCGAGATGAGTTCCTTGGGGATCCCCACGCCGGTGTCTTCGATGGCGATGCAGACTTTGGGAGGTGTCGTATTCTCTTGACAAAACGCCTTGACGGTCAACTGTCCTCCCTTCGTCATAGACTCTATCGAGTTCATCAATAAATTCAGACATGCCTGGAGCAGGAGTCTTTCGTCGATCAGGATTTCCGGCAGGTCTTGGGACCAATCTGTAGCCACCGAAATCTGCTGTTCTTTAGTCAGCTGCCGGACGAGCCGAAGCCCCTGTTGTAACAACTTAACAACAGACCCCTTCTTCATCTTGTACTGGGTAGGTTTTGAAAATAGCAACAAATCATTGAGGACATCGTTCACCGTGTCCACATTCTGAACGATACTCTCCATGGTTTCCCGAAGATCCTTTTTCGCGGAGTTGTCTTTAGCTGTAAATGTGTCGAGCCCGTACTGGGCGGCGGAGCGTATGATAGTCAGCGGCTGCCGGATTTGGTGAGCCAGTCCCACTGCCAGTGATTCCATGATCCGTGCCCGCTCGGATTCATACAGTTCCCGGCTCAGATTCACGATATCGGAGCTGTCCCGATAATATTCCGCAATCGAGGTTATCTCTCCTTCATCATTGATGAGCGGATAGCACGTGATATTATAGGTTGTTTTCAACGGGTTCTCTTTGGCTTCCATGAAGCCGGTGCGTACGGTCTTCTGTCCAGGAGAGTCCGAAGAAAAGGTTAAGGGTGCAGTACACTGAGGACAGCGCTGTCTCAAACCGTGCAGCATTTCGTAGCAGGGCTTCTCAATGAATTCATCGAATGATTTCTTGCCCAAGGCCAAGAGAGTTGCCGAATTCACACGTTGAATGACAAACTGTCTGTCAATCATGATGATAGGGTCACTGAGACCGTCGAACAGTTGTAACAATTCATGGCGGCTTTGAATGATATCTTGAACGTTAAGCAATTCGTTCAACATGTTTCACTCGGCCCCACAACCGTACGTACTATTTCAGCAACTCCATTTCAAAGCTACGTTGAAAGGGAAGACGATATATGAGGTAACTGACTCGAATGTCTGCCGGCAGGAGTTCATCCACCCGATGCAGCAGCCCCACGAAAAGCAGACCTATCCCTCCCTGCGGCAGGGTCCTATCGATCCGGTTCTGAATAAAGTGGTCTCGCTTCTTTAGCAACTCCGGGGCTACCTTCTCATATTCCCTCACCGCATTTTCTCTTTGGGGACCGCTCGGGGTTGCAATAATTCGCTTCACGTAGTCGTACTCCTGAATCAACAGCTCTGGGTCTTCAGTTCCAACGAGCGTGGCACCTCGCTTCACCAACCATTCCACGATCAAGTGGTTCGGACTGCCTTGGCCTGCCAAGGCATCGATGATGCACTCCTCCCTCCCACACACCGGTAACCCATCTTGATAGATACGGACTCTGTTGAAGGGCAGCCTCAGCCGTGAAATGCGCTGCTTGATGCCATACCACATTTCGTCGATCGCCTCTACATGGTTTTGCCAAAACCTCTTGCCCAGTTTTTCAATGTAGGCCGTCTTGGCCGCAGCAGCCAAGCTTCCCATGTCATGTTGAGTGTGAATAATTGGAATATAAATTACTCGCCTCCCCTGTGCATGGCCGACGCTTCTGTCTCGACTGGGCCCGGGAGACGAGCCGAGCAGTTTATCGGTCGGCACCCAGGACCTCCTTTACGACCTTCTTGAGAAGTCGGTTATCGAATGGTTTCGCCACAAAATCGCAAACGCCAAGAGCCATGGCATTTCGGGCCGAGGAGGCCGTTCCATAGGCGGTCATGAGGACCGCTCGCAGACTCCCCTGAATGTCGCGCGCCTGTCTTAACATCTCCAATCCATCCATGCCGGGCATTTTCAAATCCACCAGGATTAAGTCGACTGCTGTTTTTTCCAACTGCTTCAAGGCCTCATCACCACTAAGTGCAGTAACGATGTGGTAGCCTTCTCGCGACAACACCTTTTGAACGATGTTGCATATCTGCACTTCGTCATCGACAACCAAAACACGCTTCTTCTTTTGACTGCTTTTCATAGGCTTTGATTGTGCCCGAGTTTTCTTAAGTAGCCTATCCGCGGCTACATCTTTTTTCTTTCGCATCCTCTGTGTATTTCCAAGCATGAGCATTGACCTCGCTCGGCCCGACTCAGAAAGGCCTCACCTTATCTCATCATTACCGAGAGCAACTACCATGCCAACAGAAGAGACTTTCCTGTCAAAAAGGAGACGACGACCCGATCCATCCATTCAGCAACGGTGCAGGTTCCCAGCGCGAAAGTAGCCCGAAGGCTCCTTTAGAGCTCTTACTCTGCCTGTGAGGTCTGACCTTCTTCGTCGATTATGGGGGTGAGCAGTGGGCTTTTGAGAAGGTCCTCAGGTCCTAGAAAAACTTCCTCTATGCCCAAGGATTGAAGTTTCTCGATGTTAAGAGTCGAACCGGGAGAAATCAGTCCAAGAATTACGGTCCCGGGGCTTTTCTTCTTGATGGTTCTGGGTAATGAGAGGCCGAGTTCATCCCTGACATCAATCTCTGTCACAATCAGATCGTATTTGATGTAGGACGTCATGAGGAGAACGTCCTCTGCAGAGAATGCAGATGTGACTCTGTGACCCCTCGTCGTAAGTTCCTCTTCAAGTGGCCAGCGTTCCGTTCCTCCGGGGAGGAAAAGGAGCACGGTCTTTTTCCTCGAAGCAACAGGATCCTGAATGGTCATTTTCCTCTGTTTATTCCACGAGTCTCAGCGTGGGAGTGCTTGCGAGGTTCACCTTGACTTTGTTCAGGCAGTCATATAGCTCGGGAAGAAATTTCCCCCACCTGCATAAATCCTCGAGGTTCTTCCCCGATCCAATCACGAGTCTTCCGATCGGCGAATGCACCGACAGAAATTTCTGTCTCTCCCTTTCTTTCACAAACTCGAGGAAGAGCTTCTGCTCGCTCACGCTGATTTCATCGGCCTCATCAAGAAACGTCGTCCCGGACACTCCCCATGTGACCGGCGATACATGTCCTGCATTGCGGTCTTTTCCGTCCAGCCCATCTATCAGTTTTTCCTTTAGCTCGCCAAGAAAATTCTTACAGTCTGTAGCAAGGAATGGGAGACGGGATGTCCTTCCCCGGCTGTGAAATGAAAAGGCGATAACAAGCCGTACAGCTTTGTTCTCGCCCATGATGAGAACATTGGAAAGTGACTTGCTTGATCTCTGCAACAAGAACTCAACTTCATCCAGCCGTGCGCCGAGTGCCGGCTCTATTTGTGTTCTCATATCATCCATCCCTCTGTGCCGATATTATCCGTGCTTCCTACCGGAATGTACTTAGCCATCAGTGTTCTTATCAAGTTCTCGCGCAGTGGACCCTTCTTCAAAACGATGGATCAAACACTGCGGGGCACGGGCGGCCAAGGCTGTCTCAAGACCGCCCGATGAGTGAGACTGCAGCCCCTAATCAACGACCATAGCCACCAGGAACCACAGCAGGATCTCTCCAAACGATCCGGTCGAAGTACCACCTCCATCTGGAGGCGGCGGATCACTGGGGTACGGTTCACTCCCACCGTCTGCTTCCGCCATAACTGCAAGTGAAGGCAGCACCAGAAGAAGAGCAAATAGCAGCAACACAATCCACGTTGAACTCAATCAGTCCACCTCCCTTCGAGGTCAAGAAGTCCCGAGCATGTTGTTTACTGCCCGAAGAAGGTGGCGCCACCTCAACATTCAAACCGCTCGCAACTAGCATGCCCGACAACAGAACCGAAGGAGACTTTCTGTTATCGTCTTGGAAATTCGTGAGTTAGGGTACCTAGCGAGCCATGGAAAATTATTGCGTATGAGCCCCACAACGACGGTCCAATCGCAATAATTTGCGAGATGGACGCATATATACTCCTAACTCATTGGCAATTAAGCGGATTCTTATTGGGAAAAATCTACGAGCGGGCGCTAATTTTTGCGAGGAGGCGTGAGACCGTACTTCTTCATTTTGTATCGTATTGTCGGTTCAGGAATTCCGAGGATTTTGGCGGCTTTGGTTCTGTTCCAGGATGATTCTTCAAGGGCTCTCTTCAGCATTTCAAGCTCGACTTTTGAGATTACCTCCATGAGGGTCTCCTCGCCTGGAGCGAAGGCCGCCAGAGCCGGGCCAGATCCCTCCCGGACTTCGTCAGGCAAGTAGTCAAAAGAGATCTCCGAGCCCTCTGACATGACAAGAGTCCTTTCAAGGCAGTTGAAGAGCTGCCGGACATTCCCGGACCACCTTCCTTTCACCAGAGCCTGAATGAATTCCTGAGGAAGCGGTTTTGGTCTCATTCCGAGACTCTTATAGTAGTTCTTTACGAAGAAATCAGCGAGCAGCGGGATATCCTCCGTTCTCTCTCTCAGGGGCGGCACTTCGATGGGAAGTGTCGAAATTCTGAAATATAGATCTTCCCTGAATCTTCCCTCCTTGATTTCATTCCTGAGGTCCTTATTTGTGGCCACGATTGTCCTGACATCGACCTTTATGTCTTTCCTTCCGCCGACCCTTCTAACTTCTCCATCCTGGAGAACGCGAAGGACTTTTGCCTGGACTGAAGGGTCCATATCTCCTATCTCGTCCAGAAGCACCGTTCCGCCCTCGGTTTCTTCAAAAAGTCCTTTTCTCATGCTCACGCCGGTCGCAACCTTCTCTTCGATTCCAAGGAGCTCGCTCTCGATCAGTTCTCTAGGGATGGCTGCGCAGTTTACGCCCCTGAACGGTTTGCCTGCTCTCGGGCCGGTGAAATGAATTGTTTTTGCAATAAGCTCCTTACCAGTCCCACTCTCTCCCGTGATCAGGACCGGAGCCGTCGAACCGGCGACTTTCTCAATGAAAGAAAACACCTTTCTTATTGCCTCACTCTGGCCGACGAGGTTCTCGTACCGGTACCGCGAGACAACTTCTATTCTCAACGACTCGTTTTCCCTGGAAAGAGAATCTCTCGCCTCTTCGAGGTCAGATCTCAGCCTTGAGGTCTCAATAATTACTCCGGCCAGGTGGCCGAACGCCTGCAGGAAAGAGAGATCGTCCTCCGCAAAGGGACTCAGGTCCTCTCTCTTGTCAATATATATTGCTCCAACCTTCTCACTCTTTATGACAAGGGGAATGCACATGAGCGAATGAATCTGGTAATCGACAACGCTCTTTCTTTCTCTGAGTCTCTCGTCCTCTGCTGCGTTTCTTGATATCAGGGGTATTCCTTTCTCGGCGACATCTTCAAGCACTGACCTGGAGATCCTGAGCGCGTCCCTGACGAGTCCCATCTCGACACCCGAGTTCACAACCACTTCCAATCTCCCGGTCCTCTTTGAGAAGAGTGCGATCAATCCCCTCTCGCCACCCGTCTTCCTCAATGCGAGCTCCATGACCTTGCCCAGAAGTTTCTCTGTCTTCTCAATTGAGTTGGCAAGCTCCAGCATTTCGCGCAGAGCCAGGGTGTCGGCTTCCCTTCTCGCTTCTTTCCCGGTTCTGCTGAGAGCAGATTCCAGAACTGCCGCATAAAGGCCGAGCGTTTCTTCAAGCTTCCTCTTTGCCCCCAATCTTCTGAAGATCTTGATCGCACCCTTTAACGATTTGAGCGGCTCCGCCCGCTCACCTTGTTTCCCTGCATCATCCGCGAGGATTCCCCCCTTCGCAAGCAGAGACTCCGCCTCTTCATAGGGGGCTCCCATCTCCCGGAATTCAGCAATTGCCTGCTCAATAAGTGAAAGTCCCTTCTCCCCATCCCCCAAGATGCATAGGCTCTGACCCAGAATCCTCTTTGAGCTTGAAACATCGACTTTGTTCTCATACCGTGGAAGCAAATCAAGACTCTTGCTCACGTAACCCGCCGCATCTTTGGACTCATTCCTGAGACATAAGGTGTACGCCAAGCAGGAAAGCAATCTTACCCGAAACGACGGTTCAACGAATTCCTTCTTTTCATCAAGAACAGACCTCAGAAGAGCTTCTGCCTTTGCAGCTTCCTCTTTCTCGATGGCAAGAAAGGCCAGATTCGCGCTGGTAACAAGAGACCTGGCTTTCAGTCCCAACGCGTCTTTGAGTTCCCTGCTTTCAAGAAGTAGCTTCTCGGCCTGACCGATGTCGCCTTTCCTAAGGGAAAGAAGAGCCAGATTCTCTTTGGCCGCGGAGAGAGTGGACCTGTCTCCCAACCGGCATGACATCTCAAGCCCCTGGGTGATATATTCCTCAGCCTTCAGCCACTCACCCCTGAGCATGAGGACCCAACTAAGCGAGACTCTGGACCACGCCTCGCCGCTCTTGTTGCCAATCCTGTTTCTCAAGTCGATTACCTGCAGATAACACTTCTCCGCTTCCTCGAATCTCCCGAGTTTCTCCTCGACAGAGGCGACATTGTTGAGTATGAGCGCCGCAGAAAAACTATCCTCTCGCCCCTCCGACAGCGAGAGCGCATCCTTGTAGGTTGCGAGGCCCTTTTCCAGCTCACCCTTATTGTCCAGGACGAAACCGATGTTCAAAAGACACTTCTGGATGGTCAGGATATCATCCTCTTTCCTGCCGATAGAGAGGGCCTCGGAGAATGAGGCCTCTGCCCCATCAAACATTCCGGAGTAGATTTCCACTATTCCTTTTCTCATAAGCGCGAGAGCGACATTCTTGGAATCCTGAAGACCGTCAAAGATTTCCCGGGCTGTCTCAAAGGTGCTGACTGCCTCACCGCCTCTTCCCTCGAGATGTTCGAGCCAGCCAAGCTCAAGCAGGATCTCCCCGCATACAGATTCCTGCCCCTGTTCGACAGCCCGGATATGACACGCATCGAGTTTTTCCCTCGCCTGCCTGAGCTCTCCCTTCTTTCTAAGAATGACACCCTCTCTGAAGATTGCTTTCAGCGCGAACGGAGAGGCATCGCCTTCTTTTGCTTCCAGAGATTTCAAAGCACCGAGTGCCTGGTCAAGCATCCCGGCTTCCTCGAGAAGATCTGCAAGCTGAATCATGAGTTCATTCTTCTCTTCTTCAGAGACTTCAGGATGCAGCTCAAGGAGGGTCTTCAGGAAATGAGCGCCTTTTCTCGGGCATCTTCTTCTCAGTGCAAGGCCGGCAGCTTTTCTTGCGTACTCCTTTGCCTTATCGAGGCGATTGCTTTTCAGGTAGTGATCGGCAATCTCCCAGACTGTCTCATCCGCGTCCGATTTCTCTTCAAGGATGCCGGCAAGATGCTCATGTAGCTCCTTCTTCCTCCCTGGCTCTAACCTCCTCTCCACGTATTGCTGCAAAGATGAGTTTGAAAAAAAGAAGAGGCCATCTCCCTGTTCTGAAAGAAGTCCCTTACCTAGAAGCTCACCCAAAGAGTCAAGAAAACCTTCCGGCTTGAGAGAGACAAGCTCTTCAAGGAAATCGCCCAGTATTGAGATCTCAAAAACGCTCGCAGCTTTGAGAACTGAAAGAGTCTCAGTGCCAAGGCCTGAAAGAATATTCTCAAACGCAGCCTCCAGAGACCCCGGTAGAGGCAGCTCTTTCCCCTCTTCATCATATTTCCAGGCTCCGCCCGCTCGTGAGAGAATTTTCCCCTCGACAGCCATCTTCACAAACTGGACGGCATAGAGAGGATTACCCTGAGATATTTCAAAGACCCTTTGAGCCAGGCCGGACGGAGGAGTAGCGGTCCCGAGCATCGATGCGACTACAAGCTCGATCTCGTCCCTGGAAAGAGGATCAAGTTCACGCCTCTGGAACCCGGAGGCTTTCGAAAGTTCATCCTCTTCGAGGAAGGAATGAACAGGAGGCGGATCAAGGCAGGTGAGGACAAAGAGGCCGCCAGCAAGCGATGAATTATTCGAGAACATGCTGATATATGCGAAACTCAACTCATCGATTAGATGAGCTGAGTCAACAAGAACAACAAGGTGGGGCTTCGTGCCGGGTTTCCGGAAAAGTATCTCTGCTGCTTTGCAGAGAAATTCGTCGACTTGAAGGAAGAATTCTCTTTCTGAGCTCCCGGCCCACGCTGAGAACCTTGAACGGGCTTCGAGGAAAAACTCATCGCCGGTCCTCTCAAACGACTTCTCGCAAAATTGGTGGAAGATCTCCAGTCCACGATTCTTTCCCGGATAGTCAATCATTATCGGGAAGAATCCCTTCATGGACGCAGTTGCAGCAAATTCTTCAAGGAGCCGCGTCTTGCCGGTCCCGGATTCTCCACGCACGAGGAGGACGGCCCTGTTGTTCTGAGTTTGATCCAGAAGGAGAGAGTCGAACTCCCGAATCAATTTCTGTCTTCCTGTGAAAGCCGGCAGGAATACTGTCCCCTTCCCGGTAGCAACATATGTTCTTCCCAGAAATTGGGAAAAGTCCCTCAGCACCTCATCGGCGAACTGGTACCTTTTTCGTGGGTCCCGCTCCAGCAATCTCGATATCACTTTCTCAAACCCTTGGGGCATTCTGGAAAAAAGGCCGGCGCGAAAGACGACTTCCCTGTTCTCATCGAACTCAATCTTGCCGCCGCTCGCTGCATGGCAAATCGTCACGCCGAAAGAATAGAGATCGCACCTTCCGTCAGCTCCCTTCCCTTCGAGCAGCTCAGGAGCAACGAATCCCGGTGTGCCGGAGACTTTGCCCGATCCCTTTTCACGAAACAACCTCGCGAGACCGAAGTCCGCGAGCTTCGCAGTGGGGCGGGGACCAGCATCTATTACAAAGATGTTTGATGGCTTCACGTCCAGGTGGACTATCCCTCTTGAATGGATGAACATGAGGCCCTGAAGAATATCCGCTACTACCGAGCAAGCTCGTTCTGATTCCATCAATGCCCATGCATCCAGAAGATTCTTCCCTTCGATGAATTCCATCGTGTAGAAGGGACTGACATCATCTGCCCAATCCTGTTCGTGAACACGAACGATGTTTGGATGCTCAAGTTTCGAGAGCCGCAGGAACTCCCTCACAAACCGCTCTCTATCTTTTCGAGTGTTCAGTTCTCTGGAGAGCAGCTTTAGAGCCTTGATACCGCCCTGTTTCAAATCCTCGATTTTGTAAACCGAGCCCATGCCCCCGGTGCCGAGACGAGCAAGGACCTTGTACCTTCCGGCTAGGATTTTTCCAATATCGATATCGGACATCGTCTGCGGTTTCTCCTGACGAGTGACTACAGCTTGTATCCTATCCGTCTCAAGAAGGATTTCCTGTTCTTCACATCCTCGCTGCCTTCAACGGTCCTTGGCGGCGATCCGTCTATGACACCCATGATTCCTCTTCCTTTTTCAGTTTCCGCAACAACGACCTGGAGAGGATTGGCTGTGGCACAGAAGATGGAACACACCTCATCGCACGATTTGATTGCCCCAAGGACGTTTATTGGAAAGGCATCCTTCATGAAGGCAACAAACACATGCCCGGCTCCTATTGAAAGAGCTGCCCTCTCTGCAGATTCCTTGAGTTCAGCATCGTTCCCTTCAGAACGGACAAGGCAGGGCCCCGAAGCTTCGGAGAATGCTACGCCAAACTTCGCAGCCGGCACAGAAGTCACGAATGCCTCATAGAGGTCTTCAACCGTCTTTATGAAGTGGGCTTGCCCAATGATCACATTCGTGTCTTTGGGAAGATCAATGTCAATTACCTCTGTCTTCATGGCACCTCCAGAGCAGTGCAATTCCCTGAAACATCATCGTCCAGCACAGACAACAGAACCCTACATTATGTTTGACAATAGTGGCTCTGGCGGTGAACTGTCAAGAACGCGCCTCTTGGGAGAAGCATCTCCGCTGCCGCGACTGCCTTGACAGGTCTCTTGTCCAATGATAGCCTGAGATTGCATCGATAGGCACCCAGTCCTGGAATTCCAGACATCCAGAGGCAGAAATGCACGCCAGAATCTCTTTCACTGATATTCACGACCTCGACGAACTCGCTGAGCTCATCATCCGGTGGCCGCACTCTTTCGAGAATGGATATTCGGTAATCCTCAAGGGTGGTGAGAAGAAGCTTCCGCCCGGCTTGATAAAAGCTTCTCAGAAAGAAAGAAGCTATCTTGTCGGGATCGACTGCAATCGGAAGCCTGTGTCCCTCTGCATATCACTCGAACCTTCAGACGGGCTCTTCTTGGAACTGCTGGATATTTACCTGTGGGAGAAGAAAAACCCCTGGTTTTTCTCGATTCTTTTTCCAGGGAGTGAAGCGGTCAACGCTGAAGCTTGCAGGATAGTAGTTGCTGCTCCCTCTTTTCCAGATATCTTTCTTGAACGGATGGCCTCCTTCTCCAGCTATGCAATTGAGCTTTTCGAACTCAGAGTAGTCCTTCTCGGCAAGGATGAGAAGTACCCCGTCTTCAACGCAGTGAACCTGTCCCGCATCAAGCGGGTGGATGCGGAATCTCTGCCCGCATTTTTCTCCCAAATAGAGCCGGACAAATTGCGAAATCTTGCGATGCGGGCGGCGGGGAGAATCCAGAAGCTCTTTCCCGGAGTCTCTCTGAAGTGCGAGCGTGGAAGAATCTTTGTGGAGGCATTCCAGAAGCCGGTAGCAACCATCCAGGCAGGACGAGGTTTTCTCGAGTTCTCACTTGACGGAGGGGGCGCCGGTCCCATGCAGATTCAAGAGGCCGAGGACATTGAGGAAGCCTTGAGGAAGCTCAGGGAAAAGTTCGCAGTGCCGGACGAGAAGCCAAAGGCGGGGCTCCTGACCATTGCCGAGATAATGTCCCTCGGAGGTTCTTCTCCGGGGGAATCCGGACAAAAAGACAATGAACGATGAGGCGTCTGAAGGAAGGCCCGGTCTTGCGCAAGATTTCGGATCGCTCCAGGGCGTACTCATCAGTTTTTCCTCGGGCAACGGGGGGACCGGAGTATCCTACCTGGCGACTCAGTTCTCCTTGTGGCTTTCCAGGCTCGGAAAGAAAACTCTACTCGTTGACGCTAACTGGAGTCTTGGTTCAAGCCACTTTTTCTTTGGCATCGAGCCGGATGATCACTTTGCTCAGTATCTCGAAGGGAAAAGGACACTCAGGTCGTGCGTGAAGGAAACCAAGACCGGAGTCAGCGTTCTTGCCGGGTGTCCCGGACTCGGCAGTCTCTCGGGGCTCTCACACGAGGAGCATCTCTCAGTCCGCGGCGACCTTGAACCCATATCAAGAGAATTCGACTGCATTATTCTTGACATTCCATCGGGTCTGGGAGGTCCTGGCGCGGAGCTTCGTGAAATCTCAACGTTTGCGGTGATCGTAGCAACACCTGACCCTCTATCGCTGACTTCCAATTATGCCCTTCTCAAAAACATTGTCCTGGGCAAAACGACTTCCAGAGTCGGTGTTGTGGTTAACAGGTGTACCACGCCTAACGAGGGGCGAAGTGCTTCTCAAATACTTGCTGGAGTCTCAGACCGTTTTCTCAATTTCACTCCGGTCGGGCTCGGATTTCTCCCTTTCGACCTCCAGCTCCTCAGAAGACCTTCCGGGACCGGCTCAATCTCGAAGGTTCTCGAAGACCTGTTCTCGCGCATCCTGTCGGTCATTGAGACGCTCCCCCAGGAACTACCACAGTGATGAGCCCTTCGCCGGCTCCGCTCCGGGATGACCCATCTATGGCCCGCTAGGCGGGGAATCCTTGCCCCTCCCAGCGTCTGAAGGGCTGGGTATCCCCACCTTGCTCGCCAAGATGTGTCCCCATCCCTCCCACAGAAGCCAGCTCAGGGTTCATCACTGTCAGCCATCCCAGTCGCTCATGACCCCATTCGTTTTCCTGCCAGTAGAAGATTTCCCTCAAGTGTAAAGCCCAGCCTGACGATTAGATAAACAGCATGCTTCCCATCCTGCCCTTCCAGAGAACAGGCGAAGCGCGGGAATAAATCGGAGGGTGTCTTGTCAGATCAACGGCTGCTGCTCGAACGTCTTCTAGAAGATTCAGGTCTTCTTCCAGTCATAAACGAAACCCCTATTATCCGCGAAAAACCGCTTTCAAAGGAACAAGCGCTTCTCGGTTTCAGAGAGGTTCTGACGACAAATCCGCTCCTCATGAAGAAAGCCATGAGTTCATGGAATGAGACCGGGGAGATCGACCAAGTTCTGAGACTTGAGCTTGTAAAGGAGTGGGTGAAACAGATGTCCAGGCAACAAAACAGGGTGGAACCAGAAAGAGAAAAGTGCATGTTCTGCACCAGGGATCTGCCTGCAATAACGGCTCCGTACAGGTTCGTCATCGCATGCGAAAAGCCGTACGAGTCTGAAAAGGACTGAGCTTCACGAGGAAGAGAATTCCAGACCCTAATAGGGAGGAGGTGATGAGCAATGCCGAAGTTCAATCTCCAGGATTTCGAGTGCCTCGAAAGATGGCCGACTTCTCCGGGAAATCTGAGAAACAAAGTGAGCCAGATGCTACTTAATTCTCACAATGCCAACTGCAAGGTGGAGGCCGTCAACAGGACGACCGGGGAGTACAGGATTGTTCTCCAGGGAACACTCGACAAAGACGAGAGCAGGTGGGATACGCCCTAAACTCTGAAGGAGGATTTTTATCATGCCAAGATTCAAGATTCAGGATTTTGATTATCTTGAGAAGTCGCCGACCGCCCCTGCATCGCTCAGAAACAAGCTCTCCGAGATGCTGGTCTGTTCGACCAACGCAAGGGCAAAAGTGGAGTTGGTCAATCCGGAGACCGGCGAATACAGAGTTGTTCTTCATGGCACTCTTGACAAGGACGAGTCCAAGTTCGACGACTGGAGTTGGTAGGCCGGTCACTCGAGAAGAAGGGGAAGAATATTCTTCCCCTTCTTCTTTGCAGCCAGCGCAGAGCCAGTGTGCCCTCCCAGAGATGACTTTACGAAATGCGGGGCGTTTCATAAGGCACACTGCCAGGGGGTATGAGGGGGTCGTGGCCGACCCCCTCAGGGTGACAGCGTAGGGATGCGACAAAGAGGAGCATCCAGAAGCGTCAGAGGGGTAACAAACCCCTATGAAAGTGTCGTGTCCCTGGGCAAAGACATATACAAGGAATTTCCGGGACACGACACTAACGGCACCAGCATGAGACTCATCGCAAGAGACTACGGACCACACGAAGAAGCTACTCCGCTTAATCCTGGTTTCAGTGAGGAGCTGTGGAGGCTCAAGCTGACCATTGAAATCGGACAAGAGCTTTCTTTGGAATTCAGAAAGCGCCTTCCCCAGGTCATCGGAAGATTGGCTGTTCTCTTCCCTGCTCTCCCCAATCACAAGTGCTGCGGCAGTTCAACCCTTATTGAGACGCTCCTTTCCCTCGAGGGCCAATCCCAATGCGGTGCCCCTGACAGAGGAGCCGCCGCTGATGTGGCCCATGTGTTCGAGCATGTTCTCATAGACACGATCTCATCTTTGAGCGGCGTGAGGAGGTGCAGCGGTATCACATGCGGTCACAAGGAGCCTGAGCACAGGTTCGACTTATTCGTTGAATGTCCGAATGAGAGACTTGGGAATTTCGCTTCATCTCTTGCCCTACTTATCGTGCCTGAGCTTCCGGAGCCAGGCGCAAACTACAGCTTGTACTCACGCTCGATCGGCCTCGCAAGGCTCATCGCAAGAAAGAAAATGAGAGTTCTAGCGCTGTCAACCCTGGCTCAGGAGGTCAACTGGACTGTTGAGGAAATCGAAGATACTCTCCGGCTCCTTTCTGATCTCGGATACATTGCAGAAAGGCAGTATGCGATGAACTTCAGTGGAACCAGGAGTTTTGAGGTTTTGACCGTCTAGGACAAGTCCAGTATCCGCTCAAATGCGTCTTCCACCAGAACCTGTATAAGCTCTTTTCTGTACCAGGCGTGGCCCCGAACATCATCTATCGGCTTCGATTCCCCGGCGGCAACTTTCGAGGTTTTGGCGACAAGCTCTCTGGTCGGAATCCGGCCCAGCAGAACCTTTTCTGCCGCCACAGCCCTTATTGCAGTCGGCGCAACGGAGCCAAGCGCTATCCTTACCTTCACTATCTTCCCCCCCTCAACGTGCGCTCCGACCGCGACGTTTACGAGTGATATCGCCAGGGAGTTTCTCTGTCCCGCTTTCCTGAAACTCTGAAGCGGGGGAAGTCCACGCCTATCAATAACGACCGAAGAAAGTATCTCCTTCGAAGAGATTGCCGTCTTGCCGGGACCCTTGAGGAGCTTTTCCAGTGGCACTTCCCTCCTTCCGCTTCTTGATGCAAGGACGACCTTCGCGTCGAAAGTAATCAGTGGGGGTATGAGATCGCCTGCGGGTGATGCGTTCGCTATGTTCCCTCCCACCGTCCCCCTTGACCTTATCTGAGGAGAGCCAATCATAGACGCTGCTTCTACCAGTGATGGGCAGAGCTTCGCCAGCTGCCGGCTCTCTTCGATAGTTTTGTGAGTCGTGAGAGCACCGAGGATTATCTGGGTCTTCGTTATCTTCACTCCTCTCAACGACTTTATTCCGGAAATATCAAGAACGGAGAGCGGTTTTCTCTCCTCTTTCAAACGTCCAATCTCATCGGTGCCGCCTGCAATGATCGTTATCCCCCGCGTTTTCGAAAGAATCTTGAGCGCCTCTTGAATGCCCGCGGGTGCATGATACTCAAGGATTTCAATCATCTCTCTTCTCCGGCTGATGCCAACTTGTTCGAATCCGGCTCTTCTTCCACGGTATGACTCTTTCTCCGGACCCCGAAGCTGGCCCTCGTTCTTCCGAGATGAATCAGAATCGCCTCCAGAACTCCGCCTCCGATTGCCCTTGCCTTGTCCGAAATGGTGAAGCATAGAGATTTCTCGCCGCGCGGGTCGATGTCGCCGAGTTTCATTCCCTTCTTAACCTGGCTTCCCGATGTCAGCATTCCTCTCAATACTCCGTTAATCGTTGCGGAGATGTATCTTCCGTCGACGGCGCATATCTCCTCTCCCTTTCTTACCTTTCGTCCAATATCTGCGAAGCTCGTGAGCACTCCGTCACACGGCGCCCTCAGGACCCTTTCTTCACCGTGACCCAGGATTGGCTCCGGAATTCCGTCGTCCGCCTGAGCTTCTCCTTCATGAATGACCTTGCCCAGGTTATGGCCTCTTTTGGTCTCAATCACAAAGTCAACGTCCGTCCCGGCAGCGAATCCGGGACCAAGTCCGATCACCAGTTGTGCCTCATCGATCGTCGTTCCAAGATTTGTCTTCGCCATCCGTCCGTCGATCACAATGCGCGGCTTGAGCTTGCCGGCAGTGACACCCCGCGGATCGACAAGAACGGGTATGCAGCTCCTCTCCTTCAGGATTCGCTTTGCCTCACTCAAGGTCGCAGCAGAGAATGCTCTGACGCCCTCAATTTCCATCGTTCCTCTGTGGACGGCCTCGGCAAATGATACAAGCCTCCGCACTGCCAGAGGGTTTTCAAGCTCAGTCATGCAGACCGGAAATCCGGCCATGAAAAGCCGGTGCGCGACTCCGGAGGCAAGGTCTCCTGCCCCCTTGATGACAACCACAGGGAACTTCATTTCTCAAGCTCTCCTGCTCAGCGAACCAAGCGGACTGTCCAGTCCGCGCCTCACCGCAACGATTTCCGCAAGTATGCTGACGGCGATCTCCTCAGGAGTCTCCGCGCCTATGGCGAGTCCAATGGGCGTGAAGATTCTGTCGATTCTTTTCTTGCTGAAACCTTTTTCCTTCAGCTTCTTCTTGATAATGGCTGTCTTTCTTCTGCTTCCGATCATGCCGATATATGCCGCATCCTCCCGAAGAAGCCTTACCAGGTACGCAAGGTCAAGCTCGTGCCCCCTCGGAACAAGGGCGATGAATGTGTTCCTGCCGATCTTGATTTTCTCGAGAAGTTTCTCCGGCTTCACAACGATGACTTCATCTGCGTCAGGAAATCTCTTTCTCGATGCAAAAGCCCGTCTGTCATCGGTGACAACCACTCTTAAGCCGGCAATTTTTGCCAATCTTGAAAGAGCAAGCCCGATGTGGCCGGCGCCGACTACGAGGAGTGTCGGCTCACTGATCACAGGCTCGATGTAAACTTCGGCCGTCCCGCCGCAGATCGAGCCTATTCCATGCGACTCTTTCTCGGTGAGCTTGAAGACGACCTTTCGTGGAGACCTTTCCTCAATTGCTCTTTTTGCCTCCCGGATTACAAGGTTTTCGAGCCGCCCTCCCCCGATTGACCCTATGACCTCCCCGGACTGCTTCACAATCATTCTTGCACCAGTCCCTCTTGGAGTAGAGCCTTTCACGGAAATCAACGTGGCCACAGCACAGTCCTCACCATTTTCCTGAAGAGCCAGAACGTTCCGAAAGATAGCATCCATCATTTGTCCGGAGCCTCCGTGTCAATGTCGGAATAGATCGAATCCGTACCGACTTCGAGAAGGAAAAGGTCTTCCGGGTGCTCGTCCAGAAGCTCCCTTGCACCGGAGTCACCACCCAGGCGCCTCAGCTCGCCGAGATATTTCCGGCTGAAGCAAACAGGATGGCCTCTTCTTCCCAAATGAGCCGGAGCGAGGATTCCTTTTCCACATTTCCCGAAACCAACAACAATATTCCTGACGGTCTCGCCGGTGAGATAGGGCAGGTCAGAAAGCGCGACAAGAATCGCAAGTGATGATTCCGAGACATACCGCGCACCCGTTCTTATTGAGCTCCCCATACCTTCTTCGTATTCTTTGTTAATCACAATCTTCCATCGGCCTTGACCGAGAAGTGCAGTCACCTCTTCCGCCATGTGGCCGACAACAACGATGAGCTCATCGACACCACCGTCAATGAGTGCTGCGGCACACTTTCTGACCAGCGGCATTCCTGAAATGACCATGCCCTGCTTGAGCCCGCCGAATCTTTCGGACTTCCCGGCTGCAAGCAGAATCGCTGATGAGAATTGCATGTCAATCTGTGCCCGATGCTGACAGAATCGCTTTCACGATTTTTGCATAGCCCGTGCATCTGCAGAGATTTCCGGAGATCGCCTTCCGCACGTCCAATTCACGCGGCCTGGGCTTCTTGTCCAGAAGAGCCTTTGCCGCCATGAGAATCCCCGGAGTGCAGAACCCGCACTGAACCGCTCCCTCCCGTAGAAAAGCCTCTTGAATGGGATGCAGTGCCTTTTCGTCTCCAAGTCCCTCGACTGTGATCACGGTCCTCCCCTCTACTTGCGGGGCAAGAACAAGACATGAGTTCACAGGCTCGTCATCAATCATCACAGTGCAGGCGCCGCAGTCACCCTTCCCGCACCCTTCTTTTGTTCCGGTGAGCCCAAGGTCATATCTGAGAATTTCGAGAAGAGTCTTTCCGTAGGGAACACTGAGCTTCCGGACCTTTTCATTCACGGAGAATGAGAGCTCAAACGTTTTCAAGTTTCACCCCTTTCCCCTCCTCAATGGAATCTCCGCTATGAGATCCAAACAATCGCCGTACAGACACGAACTCTACTGATGGCCTCCGCTGCCTTGGCCCTCTCCCCCCGGGGGAGAGGCTGGTGAGGGGGTCCTTCCCGCCCTGTGAGCACAACCGCTACATTCTGGAGGCTTTGTAGATTCCTTCAACAATCTGCTGGTAGCCGGTGCACCGGCACAGATTTCCGGAGATCGCAACTCTTATCTCCTGCCTGGAAGGTCTTGGATTCTTCAAGAGAAGGGCTTTTGCCGAAATAAGAATCCCCGGAGTGCAGTATCCACACTGAACTGCACCTTCGGAGATGAGAGATTCCTGAAGAAATGTCAGCTCTCCATTTTCAGACAACCCTTCAACTGTAAGGATTTCTTTTCCTTCAACTTCCTCAACAGGCATGAGGCACGAGTCTACTGCTTCGCCATCTACCAGCACTGTGCATGCGCCGCATTCTCCTATGCCGCAGCCCTCCTTTGTTCCTGTCAGCTTGAGCACTTCTCGCAGAGTCTCAAGGAGTGACATCCCGCCCGGTACGCTGAACCGGTCTCCATTCACCACGATAATGCAGGACTTGCCAGTCAAGAGAGAACTCCCCTCATCTCATGAATTCCTTATGTGCCCTCGAAGAAGCAATCCTGAGCGCCCTCTCAACGAGAACGCTAACAACCGGGGCCTTGTATTCTGTTGACCATCTTACTCCGCCACGATTTACCATCTCCCTGGATACTTCGCCCGATGCTTCCTTAATCCCCTTCTCAGTCATCCTCCTGCCGAGTAGGATTTCCTCTGCCGGGCGGAATCTCTCGCATTTAGGCGTGACCGCACCTGCGGCAATTCTCACGTCAGTGACAATGTCCTTGTCGTCGAGGCAGACTGCGCACGCAGCAGATATCCTGGCTCTTACCATGACAGACCTTCTCCCAAGCTTCAGAAACGCCGTGCCCGTTCCGGGCTGCAGAACCTCAAACGAGAACTCGGTGAGAATCTCATCAGCCAGGAGCGCCGTCCGGTGAGGTCCAAGAACCAGTTCTGAGACCGGGATCAGCTTTTCTCCGCGCGTGCTTACTACTTTTGCCTTTCCGTCAAGCGCAACAAGGACAGGAACAGTATCTGCGTGTGGCGCCGCATTGACAACGTTGCCGCCTATGGTTCCCACTGCCCTGATTTGCGGCGAGCCGACTTGAGAGGCAGCTTCAATCATGAAAGGAGCTTCCTCATTCATAAGAATGGAACTCTGAATAGCGGAAAAAGTGAGGGCAGAACCAAACACGATTTTCCCGTTCTCCCTGCGAACAGCCGCGAGTTCGGGAATGCGGGTAATGCTGAGAAGCCTGTCCGGACAGATTTCTCCTTTCTTCATTCTCACCATTAGGTCTGTCCCGCCGGACAGAATCTTTGTCGAGACGGTCTTCTCCGCGAGAAGAAAGACTGCCTCTTTCAGCGAAGCAGCCCGATAGAAACTTCCGTACATCACTTTCAATATCCCCCGGCTCCATTCACAATGAAACTCGCTAACGGCTTCCTGAGAGCCTTGCCAAGAAGAACTCTCTCAAGACTCATAGGGAGATCATGGATTCTCCTGCCCGTTGCAGCACAGACTGCATTCGCTATGGCAGGTGCCGTCGGCAGAATCGGCGGCTCGCCGACCGCTTTTGCACCAAAGGGGCCCTGCGGCTCAAAGGCCTCAACGATTATCGGAAAAACATCAGGGCTGTCGAGCGATGTCGGAATTACATACTCGTCAAAATTTCTCGTTCTTGTGATTCCGTTCTCGATTTTCACCTCTTCGTACAATGCGTACCCCATCCCCATTACGGCACCGCCTCTGATTTGGCCTTCAACACCCTGAGGATTTATCGCCTTTCCAACGTCGTGAGCAGCGAAGATGTTCAGTACTTTGACTTCCCCCGTGCCGAGGTCAACCTCAACCTCAGCAACCTGGGTCCCGAAGCTGTATGAAAAATATGCATCTCCTTTACCTTCCTCATCGCTCCAGGATACGGGTGGGCCTTCGTAGTAGTGGTGCACATCAAGGCTGATCCCTTTCCTCAGGCACTCCCTGGCAACTTCCCCAAGCGAGATCCCACGAGCAGAAGCTCCGGCGCTCCGCGGCTCCATTTTCTCCGGCAAGCTGCCGGAAGGCTCCGCACCGGGAAAATTCTCTTTGTCCTTCTCAACGATCCTGTCGTTCTTGATGGCGAGTCTCTCCGGGCCCACTCTGAGCAAATCCGCCGCAACTGAGAAAATTCTCTCTTTCAAGCCCAGGGCAGCGCCTATCATTGCGTTTCCGCCAAGCGTAGTGCCCCTCGATGCAACAGTAGGACCGGCATCGCGGACAAGTGCCGTGTCCGAGGCAAGGACTTTTATCTTTTCGACAGGTATCCCCAGAACCTCTGATGCGATCTGGGCAAACACGGTTTTTGAGCCGGTTCCGTAGTCCGTTATTCCCGATGCAATAAGAATGTTTCCGTCTTCATCCATCTTGCACAGGGCGCTCGAGAAGTCTTTCCCTTCTGCGCCAAGGCTGACCCCGTGATAACCACACGCCATCCCTATGCCGTATGCCTTTTCGCCGTCTATTTTCCCGGTCCGCCTCTTCTCATCCCATCCCGATTTCTCGCGCACTCTGAATATGGTTTCTCTGAGTCCGACACTTTCAGTAAGAAGCTGTCCCGTTGAAGTAGTCCTCCCACAGTCAAGGGCGTTCTTCATTCTCAGGTCCATCGGGTCGATGCCGAGCTCGCCGCTGACTATGTCCATCATCGATTCAGCGGCAAATGTGACCTGCGGCGAGCCAAATCCCCTCATCGGGCCAGTGTATGTATTGTTGGTATAGACCACTGTCCCCGAAATCCTGACATTGGATATGTCGTATGGGCCTGACGCGTGAACGCAGGCACGCCAGATTATGAAAGGACTCATCGCTGCGTAGGCGCCGCCATCTCCGAGAATCTCCGCTTCCAACGCGATGACAGTCCCATCCCTTTTTGCCCCAACCTTGTATCTCATCTCCATCGGGTGTCTCTTGTAGCTGGCGACGAAGGATTCTTCTCTCGAAAGTACAAACTTACATGGAAGGCCTGTCTTCCGGGAGACAAGAGCGGCCTGCGCAGCCATCTCATAGATAATGTCGTCCTTACCTCCGAAGCAGCCCCCGGTAACTGCCTGCACGACCCTCACTTTTTCCTCACTGACTCCGAGAGTCTCGCACACGGTTCTCCTCACATTGAACGGACTCTGCATGGAGCCATAGATGGTGAGCGAGCCGTCTACCTGGGGAACGCAGACAACGCTTTCAGGTTCGATGTAGGCATGCTCGACAAAAGGCGTTGAGAATCTCTTTTCGACAACGATGTCGGATTCAGAGAATCCCTTCTCTACATCGCCTCTTATCACCTTCTGTTTCTGGATTATGTTCCCGTCTTCATGGACTTTCGGAGCATCTTCCTTGAGCGCTTCCGCCATGGTGAATACGGCGGGAAGTTCTTCATAACTGACCTTCACCTTCCGGACCGCTTCTTCACAGGCGGCCCTCGACGCCGCTCCGATTATCGCTATTGCTTCGCCGAGATACCTGACCTTCTCCGATGCGATAACAGGATGATCCCGCTTCGGAAATCCGTACAGCTTCCGGCCCGGAATGTCGCTGCTCGTGAGAACAGCCTTCACGCCCGGAACCGCCCCTGCTTCTGCTTTTTCAATCTTCAAAATTCTTGCGTGAGGGAAGGAGCTCCGCAATGCTTTGGCATAGAGCATTCCCTCGAAAAAAAGGTCACCTGCATACTTCGCCTTTCCGGTGACCTTCTCTTCTGCGTCAACCCTTCTGATTGATTTCCCTATGCACTCTGCCAAGGCAGGCCCTTTCTACCTGTTCCGGACTCTCCGCACGGCGGTGTCGGGCGTCTGTTCATATTCACTTCTTTATTTTCCTGAGCTCTCCGAGGACAACCTCTCCTGTCATGGGGATTTCTCTTATCCTCACGCCGGTAGCATTAAAGACTGCATTTGCCACTGCCGGAGCAGTCGGAATTATGGGAGGCTCTCCGACTCCTTTTGCACCAAATGGTCCGTCTTCCGATGGCGCTTCCACTATTATTGAAGCAATCTCCGGGGCATCAAGGGCAGTCGGAATTATGTAGGTTGAAAGATTCTGAGTGATTGGCCGGCCTTCATCCAGGATGAAGTTCTCATAGAGGGCATACCCTATCCCCTGAACCACACCGCCCTCAATCTGTCCTTCAACGCTGCCTGGGTTTATGGCTTTGCCGACGTCCTGGGCGGCGGTCACTTTGGTCACCTCAACCTTTCCTGTCTTCGTATCAACAATCACCTCTGCCACCTGTGTTCCCCACGAGTAAACGTAGTAGGCATCGCCGGAGCCGTCCTCTTCGCTGAAAGATGTCGGTCTCGACGCATAATGTCCGGCCGCGCTGAGTCCGATTCGTCTTCTGTAGCACTCTCCGGAGACTTCCCTGAAAGGAATTGATTTGCCGCCCCTTGTGAAGAATCCGGACCTCACAGATACCGGCCCCTGCCCCCCTAACATCTCCCCCGCAACTGCAATCATCCTGCCCCTGACTTCCGACGCTGCCCGCAGAGCTGCATTTCCGCTGAAGACCGTGGTCCGTGAAGCTACCGTGGGTCCGCTATCCGGCACTATTGATGTATCAACCAGAAGCACCCTGACGTTTTCAACATCGACTCCGAGCTCCTCTGCGACTATCTGGGAAACTACCGTGAATGCACCCTGACCCAACTCAGTTCCGCCTATCGCAGCTCCGACAGATCCGTCTGGGTTCACCTGAACGTATGCAGATGAGGCGTCCAGATACTTTCCCTTGGCACCCAGACTCACGCCATAGTGGAAACAAGCGACCCCGATCCCCTTCACGAATCTGACGCCGCCTCCCGAGGTCTTCCTTTTCTTCTTCCACATGGAAGCATCACGGGCCTTTTCCATAGTCTCAAGGAGGCCGACGCTGCCATTGAGAATTTGGCCCGTCGGAGTTTCTGAGGAATCGCCCAACGCGTTTTTCATTCTCAGTTCAATCGGGTCCATGCCGAGGGCAAATGCTGCCTCATCCATCATAGACTCATGTGCGAATGTTGCTTGCGGTCCGCCGAATCCCCGGAACGCCCCGCACTGCGGGTTATTTGTAAGCACGCCAAAAGTGTCAACCTTCACATTCGGAATCTTGTACGGGCCCGGGACATGAACGGTAGTTCTGAATAGGACGGCGGGACTCAGGGTCGCGTAGGCCCCGATGTCGGCAGTAACGGTTATGTCCGCAGCCCGAATTTTTCCATCCCCGGTCAGCCCCATCTTGTACCGTATCTCAGCGGGATGCCTCTTGCTCGATCTCAGGACATCCTCTTCCCTGCGGTAGATGAGTTTGACAGGCCTTTTGGTCATCCACGCCAGGAGCGCAGCGTGTCCGCACACCTCCGACGGGACATCCTCTTTTCCGCCGAACGCTCCTCCGGTAACCGCCTGGACAGCCCTTACGCGGTTCATCGGGATACCGAGCACGGTTGAAACCGCTTTCTGCACGTAGTACGGACATTGCATCGATGCGATCACGAGGATGGATCCGTCCTTCTCGGGTACTGCAAGAGCTCCCAACGGTTCGAGGTACATGTGCTCCTGGTGAGGTGTTCTGTATGTCCTTTCAATAACGAATTTGCATTCGCCGAATGCATCGTCCGGATTTCCTTTTCTCACCTTGAGATGAGTGAAGAGATTCCCGGAAGCGTGCACTTTGGGCGCCTTCGGCTTCAAGCCTTCCTCTGCGCTGAAGACTCCTTTCAGCTTTTCAAACTTGATTTTCACCTTCTTCTCGGCCTCAAGAAGAGCCCCCTCGCTCTCTGCGGCTATCAGAGCCACGCACTCACCGGCATACCGGACTTTCTCTTCTGCGATTAGCGGCTGGTCGGAGACAATGACACCAATCTGATTCTCACCGGGAATGTCCCTGGCGGTAAGAACAGAGAGGACTCCAGGAACCTTCTTCGCAGCCGACACATCAAAGCCGAGTATCCTGGCATGTGCATAGGGACTTCCGACCACCTTGGCGATGAGACAGCCGGGCGTGACAAGGTCATCTACGTAGGTCGCCTTCCCCGTCACCTTGGACAGGCCATCAACTCGCCTAACCCTCTTTCCGACTACACTGAGGTCTTTCAATGGTCCCCCTCTTCTTCAGAGTAGTCCATCATCGCTTTTCCAAAAACCCTCTTATGCCGATCTGCGAATTGCCTTGCTGATGCAGGCAGTGTGTCCGGTTGTTCCCATGTCGTGAATGGTTGCTGCGCCGCCTCTTATGAGTCCGGTAATTCCGGGGAGAGAAGAGAATAGGAGAGGGCAGAGTCGTTTCCGGCGACCGGTAAGACTCTTACCCGGCGTGCGCATACTCATCTCCAGGCAGGGGCTAGAACTCGAACAATGAAGGGTCAACCCCCTGATCTATGCTTACTTCTCTCAGCATGAGAGTCCGCACCAATCGCCCGTTTATGTAGGTGTCAAGTTTCATGGGAAGCCAGTAGCCCCCCACTCCAGTCATCGGCGGCACAGAGCGGTAATCCAGGAATTGCGTTTCCGTGATCGTGCCGGTCTCTGGGTCATTCTCAATAACCTTTGCCGGGAGCCATGAATCCTTGTTCACCCAGAATTGACTTGAGAGGCTGTCTCCCTGGACAGCGCCGAGCACAACAAAATTCGCGCCTGCAAAGGTTTCTTCATGCATGATGTCAAGCGCAATGCTTATCGCACCTGGTTCTCCGGCTTCCGCGGTAAGACGATTGATGAATGTCGCTTCCTGGACATTCACCATTCCGAATGGAATGAACCATAGTCCCCTCCTAGGGCGCTTTGTACTGGTTCCATCCTTCATAACCTTCTCAACAAACTCTTTTCCGATGACCGTTTCCGCTCCCGCGACATCGATGCGGCTCTGGAACGGCGGAAGGAAGTAGAGTGTCACCTTTTTCCTCTCGACAGTACCTGCCGTATCTTCTCTGGACTCATAGAGCGTGCCTGTAATCTCTGCATCTTTGAATTTCAGTCCTCTGTTTCTCAACTGGTTCACAACAATCTTCGCATCCTGCCTCGTGCTAGAGCTCCAGCGTGCTATGGCATTTCTGTCCATCGCGAGCATCTCAACAAGGTCAACATTGGCCGGAGTTCCGGGAAGCGGGATCGTCGATTTTACGGAAAGGTCGGCCGGAGAGAAGACGACCACCCTCTTGCCGTTCTTATCAACGACACAGAGATTGTTTCCGGTTGGATCAAAGCAGCCGAATTCACCAAATCCGTCGAACTTTGCCTTCGCAATCAGCTTGGACGACTTCTTCTTGAGGTCGAGTCCGTAAAGCTGAATCTCACTGCCGCATGTCACCACGAGCTTCGACCAGTCCGGAGACGAAAACATGTAAAGCGGGCCCGGCCCGACTCCGAATCTCTTGACCACGCGATCGTTCCCTGTGTCAATGATGAGCACCTCTGATGAGCCCGCATCCAGGGCGAGTAGAATCTTGCCGTCACTCGAGAGTTTCAAGGCGGTGATCCCTTTTCCTCCGGGAATCTTCCCGATCTCCTTGCCGCCGGAAGGATCGAAGACGGTTATGTAGTCCCTCAAACCGGCAGTCGAAAGCGCATTTCCCCAGATGACATATAGCTTCTTCCTGTCAGGTGTTATTGCCAGGCCTCTCACTCCATCAGGGGCAGGAAGCCTGGTTCTGGACTTGACCTCAAAGCTGGTGCAGTCGATTTCAAGAAGAGCGGAATCTTTCAGAGAAATTCCGTAGGCGCTCTTGCCAGCCGGTTCGAAGGCGACCGGCCAGATGGGCTCCATCATATTCGAGATTTCTACTTTCGCAAACCCGCCCCGTTTTGTAAGATCTATGACCGTAGTCTTGCCTGAGCCGGTGTTCAAGACCCAAACGTACTTCTTGTCTGGCGAAACCACCGCCCGTGCAGGAGCCTGTCCTGTGTAGAGTTTATAGATGACCTTCCCCCAGGAAAGATCAATCATGGAGACCTGGTTGCCGTTAGGCACGAATCCGACAGTCACCGGCTCCATGTCTGACGATTGCGCAAACAATAAAGACGGGATGAGAATCAAGGGGAGAAGAAAATAGAACCTCATCTTAGCCTCCTTCCAACGCCACTTGAGAACCAACACGTAGACCTGAAGGCCAAATGTTATCACACAGCGCACGACTGTCAACTTCTCACGGTCACGCGGGAGCTTCAGGCGTGATATCTGACTTGGCATCAACACCCAGGATTCACGTTATGGGACGAGAGTCATCCAGGCAGGGATCTTGTAGAATTCCTCTTGAGATTCCATGGTCGCGGTTTGATTAACAAACTTTCTGCTATGCCGCGCTTGCATATGCGTGATCCGAGGCATCGACATACTGCCGGAGGACATGATTGAAGATAAGCTCCACCTTGTCTTCAACCTCTGGGGGACTGTAACTTTCCGCCGGCAAGCCTGTTTGTTCATTCCAGAGGAAATCATGAATAAACGTCTTCACCGCAGCACGCGTGGCTTCTTTCTCCCTCCAACCGTGCACTCTCAGTTGCTCAGCTTTCAGCCGTTCTAGCAGCTCTTTTGCGACCATCTTGAGCTTGTTTCTTTCTCTCGGCCTAAGCTTCGGCTTCTCCAAGAGATCAAATAGCGCCAACGTCTCTTCGTCTAATCCCTCGCGGATGGCACGCTTTTCTTCCCTGTCGAGCTGCTCGACAAATCTCAGGAGTGCTGCGAATGTCTCTTCAATCGTAACTCGATCCTTTTCCAGATTATAGTCAGCAATGATTTCTTGATAACGTCGGTAGAGATCGGTCCGAAGTGGATTCCGTGCAATCATTGCTTTGAGACGCTTCTCCACTTGCTCTTTTAGGCAAAAAGTCATGGTGTTCCTTGTGGGAGACTTCGTGAATTCCTTTTTCAGCCGTTCGAAATCAATCTTGCTAATGTCGTAGACTCTGTCCTGTGATTCCGCAAGATCTCTGGGCACGATTGCTTCATCAACGATCGTTTGCAGTTCCTTCATAATGCCAGTGATGTCAGCACGATCCCTGTCGTCTTGCAGTTTCCTATAGATGATATCGATCGCACCATATTCGTCTCGGTACTTGTTGACGCCTTTGATCGTAATGCAAGCCTTGACCTTGTTGAACACTTCTCGCGCCAATATTTCAAACCGTTTGCGGGTTTCCTCATTGAGGTTGATGACCTCTTTGGCGGCGATGATCGTCTGAATTCGCTCAAACCCCGTGTTCCAAATGATCCGATTAAGATCAAACCCGCGTTCTCTTAGGAATGCTTTCGTCTCCTCAACTACTTCTTCTAGTTCCTCCAACAACTCCTCTTCGGGTTTGAGAGGATCAACGACATGCTCTCCTCCTCCAACAATGGACCGGGTTGCGAACGTGGCTAACGCCTCCCGGAGGTTCTTCAAAATGCCGCAATAGTCGACAATCAAACCATTGGTCTTTCCTTCGTAGACACGATTTGCTCGGGCTATGGCTTGCATTAGCGTGTGAGCTTTAAGCGGTTTATCGAGATAGAGCGTCGAGAGCGACGGCACGTCAAAGCCGGTCATCCACATTGCACACACTATCGCAACGCGAAATCGGTGGTCAGGATTCTTGAATGCCAGATCAATATCGATCCGTTTCCCGTCCGGGGTCTCATAGCCGTTCTTGATCTTTCTACGATGTTGCAGGATATCCAGTCCCCACCTGCGAAATTGCTCAACCTCGCCCTGTTCTTCGCTGATTACGGCAGCGATTTCGGTTTCCATGAGCCACTGAAGCTGCCGACGCAGGTGAATTTCTTCTTGTTCGTCGCCAGCCTTCGACATGTTGGCTTCAATCTCTTGTATCCTTTGCTGCCAAAATCCTCGGATCAGATTATACATCCGCACGGTTGTTATCTTATCGATACAAACCATCATCGCCTTGCCAGTCTCCCAGCGCTGCGTGTAGTGCGAGACAAAGTCACGGGCAATAGCATCAAGCCGCTTTCCCGCTGTGAAGACGTGGTAGTCTCTGGCAAGGTCTCGTTCCAACGCTGCTTGTTGGTCGGGATCGAATTCCAATTCTTCTAATTTCTGTGCAATTCGTTCATTGATGTCGGTCATCGTAATTTGCAGCTTCTCACCTCGGTTATCGTAATAGAGCGGCACCGTGGCTTTGTCGTCAACCGCCCGCTGGAAATCATAGGTTGATACATAGTCGCCAAAGATCCGCATTGTGATTTCGTCATCTTTGAAGAGGGGAGTACCAGTAAATCCGATGTAGCTCGCATTGGGCAGAGCATTCCGCATGTTCAATGCTAATCTTCCATATTGCGTGCGGTGCGCTTCATCGGTGATGACAATGATGTCATCCCGGGTCGTGTACGGCTGGTCAGGGTTAACGTCTTTGTTGAACTTGTGGATCATCGAAAAGACGTAGGGCAGATCTTGCCTGAGAAGTTGCTCGAGGTTATCTCCTGATCCTGCGCGGCACTTTGTTTTGTCGTTATCAACAATACCGCAGCCGGCAAAGGTTCTATAAATCTGATTATCCAAGTCTTCTCGATCCGTCAGGATGAGAAACGTGAAGCTCCCCTGCATTTTGCGGTGGATTATTTTCGCAAAGAAGACCATCGAGTACGACTTGCCGGCTCCCTGCGTGTGCCAGAAGACACCCAACCTTCCCTTCCGCTCCTTCCGTTCACGCACAGCCTGGATTGCCCTGTGGACACCTAAGAACTGATGATTGCGAGCAAGAACCTTCATAAGCTTACCTGAGCTGTCATCGAAAACGATGAAATTCTCAAAGATGTCCATGACATTCTCTTTCGTACATATTCCCTTAAGTAGTGTTTCCATATCCACGACGCCCGGGTCTTCTTCAACGAGTCGTTTCCACTCGTGGAAGTGCTCGTACTTGGCAGAGAACGACCCTACCTTCGCTTCGCTGCCGTTGCTCAACACAACGATAGCATTGTGATAGAGAATGTTGGGGACGGTGTCTTTGTAGTCACTCAGGTTTTCGCTATAGGCGCGGCGGATATCTTTGTGGATGTTCTTGAGTTCAAAGAAGAGGAGTGGGATCCCATTGACAAAGCCAAGAATATCCGGACGGCGGCGATACAAGGGCCCCTGCGTCCATAGCTCACGAACGACCATAAAATGATTGTTCGTGGGATCAGAAAAATCGAACACTCTCAGTTTTTGCTTTTCCACCACACCACCGCTGTTGCGAAACGAAACGAGCACGCCATTCTTGTAAAGTTCGTACTTCTCTCTATTTGTTTGCAATGTGGATTTGGCAACACTCGTTTCCACGATTTGCCTTATAGCGGATTCGTAGGCGTCAGAGGAAAGTCCCGGATTGAGCTTTTCCAGCGCTTGACGAAGATAACGGACAAGAACGACTTCCCGCTCGGTTGTTCTGCCCAGCGTACCATCCGGACCGAGAATCTCGTCGTTGTAGGCGTATACGGATTCCCAGCCTAGCTTGTCACGGAAATAGTTTGCCGTGGTTTCTTGAACGAGTTTGTCTTCGGAGTAATTGTGCGTCATGGTCTTATTCAGTTTTCACGCTTCCATCTCATTGGGCAAATCGTTGAGAAAACAGAGACAAGCCCACCCAGTCCCATTTGCCTACAAATGGATAATCTATTGATTCATAATGAGTTGGCGGGTTTTCCACATTTCCATAGACGTTGTTTGCAAATAGACTATGCCCAAAATGGAATGTATTTCGCATATCTTTTGGAGCTACTTTCAGGATCTTCAAGCCTGATTAGGCCAGCTTCCAGGGTTTCCCTTATGACCCGTGAGGCGGCATCCGCTTTGATTGCTGAGAGCTTGAATCTCCCGCGCAGAGACTGGTTCGTCATCTTCTGATTCATAACACAACGAAGGCAGCAATGCTGATAACAAGCTCGCACTTTGTCTTTCATCTCCATCTCATCAAATTCCTTGTGTGCAAAGATCAGAACGAGAGTATGTTTTTCACCTACACGGAAATCAGGAGCAGGGAGCTGGAACAATTCAACACTTTCAACAACTTTATCAATACCGCTGCCTTTTTCTTCACATATCCCCAGTCTTCGCATCACGTCAGCAAGGCGGTCATTTCGAGATTGGTACTCATCAATGAATCGCTCGGGAGGTATGAATGGTTTGCCGGGATTAGAAATCTCAATCCGATCATTGTAGATTTCGATCATTACAGATGTTCCGCTCTCATTAAAGTCTTGATGAATCAAAGCATTGGCAACAAGTTCTCGAATCACAATTTCCGGATACATTTGAACAGTCTCTCGGAGAGCTTTGCCGATGACTTCATTTGACGGAAGCTGGCTTCCGATATAATCGATCAAACCTTCAAAGCCCACGGCATAGCCTTTCACGCCTGGTTTATCCGATTTGGTTTTCGTTTTGCCTATCCCCTCATAGACGATCACACGTGGGGCCTTTCGATGCAGACTTTCAAACAGCTTTAGATCTTTTGCAAAAAGAATTGCACCAAGATTTGTTACATCGTAGCTATCGTAATGTGAGGTGATAAATCTTTCACTTTCAAATCGTTCAAGCACCCTCTCTCGACTTGCCGGGTATGCTAGATTGAGCAGGTCAAAATAGCTATGAGTATCTAATGACCGAATAACGTCGTCAGAAGAAGCTCGCCGGAGTGCGATCTCGGACAACCAGGATGGTCTGCCCTCATTGAAAATCGCACGAAGACGATCTTCGGACATTGGAACAGTTTCTTCAGTGGATCGCATCAAATAAGCACCATCGATATGATACGCGGTCCCTGTCGGTCTTGAAGGAATGTGAAAAACTACAACACGGCCGCTTGGGTGGGGAATTTTTTCCGTTTCTACCCGAAAGCGCAACTTCTCGAAAATTCTCCTTTGAATATCCTCAAGATTTTCAAATGCCTGGCTGCCAACAACTTCTCGTGGCTTTTTGTCGGTCACGCCAAGAACAAGTTTTCCTCCTCCCTCGTTTGCAATAGCGACGCAATACTTCATCAGTTTGGTGGTGTCAAACTGATTCTTGGCTTCCTTGAACTCGAGATTTCCTTCGTGTTTCTCTCGTAGCCACTGTTCGAATTGTTCGATCGTTGTTCTCATACTTAATTCACTTCATACAATAGAATTTGTTTCAAATCTCTACCTCTCCGTTCATCAGCTTTGGTAGCAAGAGATCACGAGCTTGGCGGAGCTTGTGGTTGGCGAAGGCGAGTGTCTTCAGCTGCTCGACGGTGGCGTGCACGAAACTATCGAAGCTGCTCAGCAGACCGTCTGGCGGAAGAGGTACCAGGTACGCCTGCATTTGTTTCCAATCAGCGCGCGGCATCTTCGATCCTTCCCTCATTGTCTGCGCAGTTACTTCGACAAACGGATCGCACGACATCGTCATCAGCACGAGGCCGCGGAGTGTGGAGCGGCGTGGCCGGATGACGATTGCATCTGACGAGGAAACACCATCAACAAATGTAATACCCACCTTGTGGAAATATGGCCGGATTTTTCCAAAAAGGATGTCTTCTGCGCGGAATCTGTGCTTTGAACTTGTAACTTCTTCAGCTTTCCCCCATGTAGAAAGAGTTATGGATCGACGTGGAATATGTTCAAGTCCGATATACGGCGTATCCGGATCGACTTCCTGGGGAGAAACCATCTCCCTAATTTCATCACAGAGATCACCTAACTTTTTCTTCTCCCACCCTTCCGGCACACCGTTGATGATGCGGGTGTGTTCGTAGCCGGGGAAGCGGAGGCGGACAAACCACTCTTTGTACAGCAGTCTCGCGGATTCCTCCAACAGCTTAATCCGCCGCTGGTTGTTCTCGATTAGGTCGTCGTAGGCGGAGAGGATGTCGCCCACTCTCCTTTGAACTCCAAGCGACACGTCTGGAACCAGCCCCCGCTCAAAGGTGTCAGTGTCAACGGCCGGATACGATGTGCCCTTAGCGTTGTTGGATAAGTACTCGGTGAAGCTTCGGTCAGTAACTGCATAGAAGACAAAACGAGGATCAGCTTGCTCTCGTGCTCGAAGAACGGTGAAGCCTGTCGAGACTACTGTATTTGGCTTTGGATTCTTTATGAAGAGAAATGACCTGAGATTCGGTCGCACGTTGGCAATGATGGTATCGCCGTCACGCACAATCCTCTTGGCCCTACTTGGAGCTGTCCCTAGCGGAATCACCGCTGGCCGTGACACCGAGGCGCCTGATCCAATGCTCGATATGTCGATGTACTCAATCTCTTCGAAAGGGTAATCCTTGCCAACGGTCTCTGGGTTGAACGTTGCGAACTTGGCAAGAGGTGATAGCTTGCGCGCCCTCATGACCCCAACTCCTCAAAGTTCTCCTGAATCTTCGCCGCCAGCTCCGCCGCCTCCTTGTTGAGATCCACCAGCTCGGTGTGAATGTCACGCAAGGTTTCCTCAAAGTCAAAGTCGTCATCCTCTTCCGGTGGTGCCACGCCAACATAGCGACCGGGGGTTAGGCTCCAATCGTTCTTTTCAATGATTTTGCGGGCAACCAGTTTCACCAATCCTTCCACATCCCGCAGCTTCGCATCGGGAAACTTCGCTTGCAGCCAGTGGATCTGCTTATGGAAATAGACAACCTGCTTGAGATTGTCGAGTGCTTTTCTTAAAAGCGTGGTTTCATCGGAATCTGCCTTAGGAATCACAAATTGCTTTGAGAGTTTGGCAACCTCTTTTCGATCCAGACCGCTATTAAGTAACTGGGTCTCTGCCGTCAGGTTCTTCACCTGATCCGCAACTCGAACAGCCAGCTTCGCCAAGAGCTCAATCTGTTTCATCAGGCCTTTGAGCCTGTCCGCCGTGGAATCGAAGGCTTCTCGGGCTTTCACTTGCTTCCCGTTGGTCCCCGGCGGTGTCTTTTCGCAGGATTTCAGAAAGGCCTCGATCTCACCGAGCACTTTCCGGCGGTCTTTTTCGTACAACGTTACTGTTTCATCAATTTCCTTCACTGGTTCCTTGAACTGTTGTTTCTTTTCCGCTGCGACTTTTTTGTTCTTCTCAAGAGTTTTCGAAAACGTTTCAAAGTGTGCTCGAAGCTTTTGCAAGCCTTCGTGGAATGCTTTCAGGCCGTCAGGAATTTGTGTGCATTCAGACACCATGGCATCAAAGTAGTCCCGCACGAGCTTCAGATACTTTTCCGTTTGTCCACGATAGAGCCAAACAATAGCAGCGACATTCCCGAGTTGCTCGGGCGAGAAGTCGTAAATCTTGCGTGTCACTTTGCGGTGAATGTTTCGCGCGTCGATCATCAAGACCTTGTCCTGCATCGCCTTCGGCTTTCCCTTGTCGAAAAACCACAGCTCGCATGGGACTGAACGGGTGTAGAAGAAATTGGAGCGGATTGAGATCATTACGTCCACGTGTCCCGTCTGAACGACTTTCTTCCGGACCGTCATTTCCCCGTGCCCTGCGCTGGAGGCTTGAGACGACATCACGAATCCAGCTCGCCCTTCAGGATTGAGGTAACTGTAGAAGTACGAGATCCACAGATAGTTGCCGCTTGTGACGGCTCCTTTGTTGTTCACGCCCGGCAGGCCGAAGGGTAACCGTGGATCGTTCTTGATCTTCTCGGCATCCACGCCGTCAACATTGAAGGGCGGATTTGCCATCAGAAAGTCAGCCTTCGCAAGCATCTCGTGTTCATCTTCGTAGAAGGTATTCCCTCTCTTTATGTTTCCTTCAAGGCCGTGAACGGTAAGATTCATCTTTGCAATTCTGATTGTCGTTTCATTCTTCTCCTGGCCATAGAAGGTGACCATCTTCTGCACTTCCTTTTCGCGGGTTTCGAGGAAGTGACTCGTCTGCACAAACATCCCCCCCGATCCATTGGCGGGGTCGAATACGATACCGTGATCAGGTTCGATAACATTAACGATCGTCTGAACGATGGAAGGCGGCGTGAAAAACTCGCCGTTGTCATGGGCTCCTTGCATTGCAAACTTCATCAAAAAGTATTCGTAGATTCTTCCGAAGACATCACCCGACGCCCTTCTCAGAATCTCATCATTGAAAATCCTGATGAGCGAACGCAACAAATCATTGCTGAACGCTTCGTAGTTCCTCGGCAAAATACCACGCAGACTCTCATAATCGTGTTCGATAAGCTCCATTCCGTGGTTCAGCGCTCGACCGATGTTTGCATCTCCGGGAAGACCGGTGAGATATTCATACTGCGCCTCTTTTTGCAAATAAATTGACCTCCTCTTTGTGAAGTCTTCCTTGGTAACCCGACGTCTCACACCACCACGGACTGGCAAGGACTTATCAACTTCCTTCGCAGCGAGAGAGAATCGATTATACGCCTGACGCAGAAAGAGAATGCCCAGTACAGGCATGAAATACTCGTTGGAGCCCAGACCTGAGTTTGCCCTTAGCTGGTCTGCGGCTTCCCAGAGCCGTTTTTCAAGCGCTTCGATGTTTTGCATAGTGAAGTTGGCCGAAATCTATCCCGGTCTTTGCACGAAATAGTAATGTGTTCACGACATGGACACGTTTTTCACACCGCGTTCAGAAAAACGTCTATCTCGACATTCAGAATCGAATCTTGACCACATTTGGAACCAAATCAGCATATGTGTCATGAGGATACACATAATTCCACACATGTGTCGTCTGTTTCATTGCCGACACACGTTCTGACAAATACGTGTCTGAGCGACACATGTCACTTTCCTGAAGTTGGGAATCAGGTTGACGATACCTTTGGGTTCTCCGAGAGCACCACGAGCAGATGCCAATTTCTTTAAGACACCCCTTGTTTCTAAGTCTGCCTTTGGTGGCAGTAGGGGCAATTCATTGTAGGGATCACGCGGGTTGAACGTCATGGCGTTAGTCAGTCCTCCTTGAGGTGTTTTTGAAGATACTCATTGTAGATCATTCTGGCTGTTTCAACATTACGCACGTCCGCAGTGGCTAAGAGGTCAGCGTAGACGAGAAGCGGTGGTACGAGATCTCTTCTGAGTTCGTTCAGCTCGAATTTCCAAAAGCGCTGTCGCAATTCTACGTGGCCTTCTTGGTTCTTCCGAAGCTTAAGAGCAAGCAGAAGGTCGTTCAGCGGACGTCGTGCGTAGATCGTAACGATCTCCGGCCTCACGTAATGTACCATTCTATCTGCAGCAACTTCACCGCCCCATTGTGCATCGTAGGGTACAAGATCAACGTCTTGCCAGAACTCAGGTCGGATCGCAGTATAGCGTCCAATCAGGGTCTTCCGGCGGACCCTTTCAGCATATGCAATCGTCCATTTGTCGAGAAGTTCTTTCTTCCTTGTGAGCTTCCGCCCCCCCTCTTGTTTCTCAATCATATACCCCTGGCGAAGCAGATCCTTCACAACAGCGGCTACGGTTCCAAGGGCTACGTCCGCTACCTCAGCAATGTCACGATAGGGAGCATTTTCCAATTCTCTTTTGCACAAAAGCGCAAAGACCACGTGCAAGCCAGCCCGTCCTAGCATGCCTTCTTCCGATGTCAGCTGAAGCCGTCGCTGAGGCTTGTTGCCGTTTATGAAAATGAAGATTGGCGGCTCGTTGATATAGGCGTTGCCGACTGTATCCATGAACTGGATATTAAGGTCTCTCAACTTCCTTGCCAGACGCTGCGGGACATGAGGCGTCACCACCAACCATTTTCCCGAGTACTCTTCGAATTGATGGGCCAAGCGGCCTATGACTGTGTCGGTCACTCCCGTCTTCATCTCGACACAGAATCGTATCTCACGTTGTTGAGCCTTCAAGCGAATCATTGTATCGATTTGTCTCCCATCCGCCGCGATGTCACCTTGGCATCTCTCCACGTTCAGGTGCGTCTCTCGGCGGAATGCATCCAGGGCATCCAAGAGAAACTCCTGCCCGGATTCATCTTCTTCTCTAGGTTCTTGACTTGTGTTCATTCTCGCGTCCCGTTCAATATGCTTGAACATATATGCATATTGAACAAGTGTCAAGTCCAATCTTCCTGTGCCAGTGGGTCATGTTTTGTGGCAGGGAAGCAAACGCGGGCTTTCTTCTGGAGAGGCCGTCGTTGGGCTTTGACCTTTGGCCGAGAGGGAGTGCCCCCACGCTCCAATCAGTAGTCACGAGCGTGACGAGAGCTTTCAATGGAGCATTACACGTGAGACGTGGGGCCATACTCACTAACCAGTGTTTTGCTGCTAATCAGGGTGACACGTAACTCAATTCAATTGGGGCTCGGCCCGGGTCGGTGACGCGGCCGTGCAGCAGGCAGGCTTGGAGATGTCCTTGAACCGACTTTCTGAAAATCTCTGGACTCCCTTCTTGGACGAGGGAGCGACCCGAAAGGGACGAATTTGCGCTGTCTGAGGGCGAAGCCCAAGTTCGCAAATTCGAGTGAGCGAGTTCAAGAAGGATCGATATTTTCGGCAGGAGGGAAAGGACAGCTCGAAGAGCAATTGGCTGACGAGCACCGGAAGCCCAGTCGAATCCGTGCCGAGGAACCAAACCTGGGCTGGGCACACGGAGGTACGTGACTGCGCATATTTTCTCGAACTAGGTGGCGTGTCCCCCGAATCAAAAAATGTGCTTGCCTTTGAAAAACGTGTCGTGTATAAATGGTTGACTTTGGGTATGAGTTGGCTTATATTGCATCGGAAAAACTGAACATTGAGCTCTGAACGGTTCAGGATTTCCTTCCTCGAAGGTTGGGCAGTTTCTAGTACTTCGTCTCATGCTGTGAAAAAAACGAGGATTAGTTTGTCTTGAACGGCTGCGCTCGCAAGGGCATGGCATCACACAGAACACAGATGAGGCAGCAGAGGAAAAGCTAATTGGAGCAAACTGAAATGGCCCAAGAAATAAGAATCGAACCGGCTTTGCTTTCCTGTGTCCGCAGATTTGGCAAATTTGACGTAGGCGGTTGTTTCAATTGTGGAAGCTGCACGATAACGTGTCCTCTGTCTAAAGACTCCGCTTCATTCCCGCGACGGACCATTCGCTACGTGCATTATGGGCTCAAGGACAAACTCAGAACAGGCCTTGAACCATGGCTCTGCTACTACTGCGGCGATTGTGCTGTGACTTGTCCTCACCAGGCAGAGCCTGGAGAGGCGATGATGACACTGAGGCGATATCTTTCATCTCAGTACGACTGGACCGGCTTGTCCTCAAGATTGTACCGCTCGGGAATAGCGAGGTTCATAGCGAGCTTGTTCGTGGCCGGCCTCGTCTTTCTTCTTGTGCTCTTCTACCATTTGAAGTTTGTCGAAGCCTTGCAGGGCGTCCAGGCCGGCGACTTCCTCAAAATGTCCCTGGGACTGAGCCACATGTTCGGCAATATCACCTATTTTACGTATGTTGTCTTCCTGATACCGGTTGTCCTGATGATCACCAACGCCTTCCGTATGTACTGGCTTTCCATCCACAAAGACAAAGGAATGAGAATACCGCCGGTCTTGTTTCTAAAAGAGATGAAGACGTTGCTGCTGCACGGGTTCGCTCAGATGCGCTTCAGGGAATGCACGGACAAGACAAGATGGGTGAAGCACCTGATTCTTTTCGGCGGATTTGCTCTCATAAGCATACTGGTTCTCTTCTTTTTGAAATGGTTTCAGACCGACAACATATACCCCATCTATCATCCGCAAAGATGGCTGGGCTACCTCGCCACTTTGGCTTTGTTATACGGCAGCGGTGAGAGTCTTTTAGGGCGCATCAGGAAAAAAGAGCAGGTGCACAGGTTTTCGAGCTTCAGTGACTGGTCACTCCCCACACTGATATTCCTTACGGCGCTGACCGGAATTGCCGTCCACATATTCAGATATCTGGGATTCGCAATGACCGCACACTACGCCTATTTTGTCCACATGGTGGTAGTTGTTCCGATGCTGATTGTCGAAATTCCCTTCGGAAAATTAGGACACGCAGTATATCGTCCACTGGGTCTCTACTTTCAAGCCGTCAAAGAAAGCGCTCTTGGGCAGGAAGCTGTCAGTGAGGCAAAAGCAGCATGAAGGATAACAACAAGATAGGATCGACTCTGGTCGTTGGCGGTGGAATTGCCGGTATGCAGGCAGCAATCGACCTTGCCGAATCCGGCATAAAGGTTTACCTCGTTGAGAAAGAAGCTTCTATTGGCGGCGTGATGTCGCAGCTTGACAAGACATTCCCCACGAATGACTGCGCAATGTGCACCATGGCGCCAAGACTCGTGGCAATCGGCAGGCACAAGGACATAGAGATAATTGCATCGTCGGAGATAGAGAAGGTGGAAGGAGAAGCCGGGCATTTCAAGGTGGTCCTGAAAAGGAAGGCAAGCTACATAGATGAAATCAAATGTACGGGTTGCGGCACTTGTGTTGAAAACTGTCCGATACTGGAGGTCGTCCAGCCCCTGGATATTGCAAAAGTAGAGTTGGAGCAGCAATTCAAAGAAAAAGTGACGGAAATCGTTGAGAAGCACAAGGGCCGGGAGGGTTTGTTGATGCCCATTCTTCAGGAGATAAATGCGGCCTACAATTATCTTCCGGAGAATACGTTGAGATATGTGTCGCAGGAAACTAATACCCCTCTAACTCATATCCTGAGGATGGCAACGTTCTATAGTGCGTTCAGCATGACTCCGAGAGGCAAGCACATAATAAACGTCTGTACTGGAACAACATGTTATGTCAAAGGGAGTGAAAGATTAATGGAGAGATTTGGGGATCTCCTTGGCATAAAACCTGAGGAGACAACAAAAGACATGAAATTCACACTGAAGGGCGTCAGGTGTATCGGGTGCTGCGGGCTGGCACCTGCTGCGACGGTGGGCGATGTTGTGTATGGTAAGTTAACCACCGCCCAAGTCCCGGACATAGTAAACAGGTACAAGGAAGCCTAGTATGACCAAACTCACGATTGACGAATTAAGGAAAAAAAGAGAAGAGGCAAAGAAGAGCATTTACCTCAGAGACGGGGAGTTCAGGGGACGGATAGTAGTTCATATGGGAACTTGTGGGATCGCTGCCGGTGCGAGAGAGATTGTCTCAACATTTCTAAGTGAACTGGAAAAGGGCGGGGTGAAAGACATAATGGTCACGACGTCGGGCTGCGCAGGACTTTGCTCAAGGGAACCGATGGCTACTGTTGAATTGGTGAATACCCCCCCTGTTAAGTATGGAGACCTCACCCCTGATAAGACAGCAAGAATATTCAAAGAACATGTTTTGGGCGGGAACATAGTAACAGAATATGCCATTGGTATAGGCTCGGAAAAGGGAGGTTGAGCCGGTGGCTGCGAGAAGAATAGAGTTGATGTTATGTACCGGAACCGGCTGCGTAGCTGGCGGCGCCTTTGGAATAAGGGAATGTCTTGAAAGAGAGATTGCAAAACAGGGGCTCCAGAACGAGGTCTCCGTTGTGATAACAGGATGCAATGGTTTTTGTGGTCAAGGCCCCCTTTTGGTGGTTGAACCAGACGGGATCTTCTATGGCTTTCTAAGACCTGAGGATATACCGTTTCTTGTTCAGGAACACTTTCTCAAGGGAAGACCGGTAAGGAGACTAATGTTTGTTCCACCAGAGAAAAAAGAGCCGACCCCTCTGGTCCAGGATATCCCATTCTTTAAGAAACAGTTGCTTATTGTTTTGAGAAACAAGGGAATAATTGACCCGGAAAAGATTGATGATTACATAGCAAGGGATGGTTATGCGGCGCTGGAAAAGGCTCTGAGGACGATGGAGCCGCAGAGGGTCATAGAGGAGGTCATAGAGTCGGGGCTGAGGGGCAGGGGGGGCGCTGGATTTCCCTCGGGCATAAAATGGAGGGTCTGTAGAGGAGAGAAGAAAACTCCCAAGTATATAATTGGCAATTGCGATGAGGGGGACCCTGGGGCCTACATGGACAGAAGCTTGTTTGAGTCAGACCCGCACTCTGCCATAGAGGGTATGACAATTGCTGCATATGCCATAGGTGCTTCCCATGGTTATTTCTATGTTAGAACGGAATACCCGTTGGCCATAAGACGTATGCAGATTGCCATTTCTCAGGCAAGGGATTATGGTTTGCTTGGTGAGGACATACTTGGCTCGAGCTTTGATTTTGACATCGAGATAAGAGAGGGATCTGGCGCGTTTGTCTGTGGAGAGGAGACCTCTCTTATTCATTCAATTGAAGGTGAAAGCCCGGAGCCAAGACAGAGACCACCCTTTCCTGCTCAGGTTGGAGTCTGGGGATGCCCGACAGTTTTGAACAACGTTGAAACCCTGGCAAATGTCCCTGTTATTATCAATAGAGGCGCTGGTTGGTTCTCAAACATAGGGACTGAGACGAGCAAGGGGACAAAGATATTCTCTCTTGTCGGAAAGATAAACAATACAGGGCTGATTGAGGTTCCAATGGGAATCACCCTTCGTGAGATAATTTATGAAATCGGAGGGGGCATTCCGGGTGACAAGAAATTCAAGGCTGTTCAGACAGGCGGACCTTCAGGTGGATGCATTCCATATGATCTGATAGACCTGCCTATTGACTATGAAAGCCTGACAGAGGCGGGGTCTATGATGGGGTCTGGGGGCATGATAGTATTGGATGAAGACACTTGTGTGGTGGACGTGGCAAAGTACTTCGTCCAATTTACAAACGATGAATCCTGCGGAAAATGCATCACTTGCAGAGATGGTAGCGAAGCATTACTTGAAGTCTTGACGAGAATATCAGATGGGGAGGGTCAAGAAGGAGATGTTGACTTCTTGGAAGAGTTCGGAATAGCAATCAAGGATGGCTCAATGTGCGGTCTTGGAACAACCCTTCCAAATCCCGTTCTTTCTACAATTAAATATTTCAGGGAAGAATATGAAGCTCATATCAAGGAGAAACGGTGTCCTGCCCTGGTGTGTAAGAACCTAGTGAAATACTACATTGTCCCGGAAAAGTGCGTTGGTTGCCTGAAATGCCTGAAGGAATGTCCCACTCAAGCCATCATAGGGGCATCAAAGCAGATACACATAATAGAGCAGCCAAAATGCACTAAATGCGGGACGTGCCTGGACGTTTGCCCGGTGAAGGTCTCGGCCGTTATCAAGGTCTCCGGAGAGGAGGCAAGAAATCTCAAGACACTCGAAAAGCCGGTGCCTGTAAAGGATTTCAGGAGGGCTCATGAAGCTTAAAGAGATATTGGCGATCCTGGATGCCAAGCCATTGGTATGTCCGGATGAGAATCTGGACATAAGAATGGGATGCGGATGTGACTTGATGAGTGATGTGCTGGCTTTCATAAAACCCCAGACACTGCTCCTCACGGGACTGACGACCGCTCAAGCGATCTACACGGCGGAAATGACGGATATAGAAGCGATATGCTTTGTCAGAGGCAAGGTGCCCAGCGGCGACGTGATCAATCTGGCGAAGACCAAGGAGATAGCGCTCCTTACGACGCAGCTGCCAATGTTTGAGAGCTGCGGGAGACTGTTCAGGGCCGGGATCATTGGGTGCTCTGAGGCTGACAGAGTGAGTGGAAAAGATCGCAAGGTCTCAAAAACCAGAAAATGAAAGAAGATGATAAGAGACCATCGAAGATACAGGAACTTGCCTATGAACTTAAGGTGGCGCAGGCGATGACAACGAACATGCACACGATCGGACCGGAAGATACTCTGAATGACCTGAGGATCAAGCTGAGAGACCTGAGAATCTCCGGAATGCCTGTCTGCAAAAACGGGAAACTGGTAGGAATCATAAGCATCGAGGATTTGGTGAATTGCATCATGAAGGGAGAGCTTGACAGCAAGATCGGAGACAAGATGACGAAAGATGTGGAGGTCCTCTACGCCGACGAGCCGCTCACCCATGCCATCCGCAGGTTTGAGACTAGTGGGTTCGGACGTTTTCCGGTATTGGACCGCGATACTAGAGAACTGGCGGGAATCATGACGAAGGGTGACATTGTTGACTGTCTCCTCCGGAAACTTGAGGTTGACTACCACCAGGAAGAAGTTCACAGATACAGAGCAAGTCACATATTTGAGGACATGATATCTGAATACTCCACCCTGGAGTTGAGATACCCGGTGGAGGGCGGAAACTTCAAGAAAGCCGGAGAACAGAGCAGTAAACTGAAAACGGATTTGTTGAGATTGGGCGTCCCTCCGGATATCACAAGAAGAATCGTGATTGCTTGCTACGAGGCTGAAATGAATATGGTCATCTTTACGCAAGGCGGCGAGCTTAAAGCCAGAGTGGAATCCAACAGAGTGACTGTCACTGCGATTGATAAGGGCCCGGGAATCGCCGACATTGAACTTGCCATGCGGCCCGGCTATTCGACGGCGCCTGACTGGGTCAGGGAGCTCGGTTTCGGCGCAGGGATGGGGCTTCCCAACATAAAGAATTGTTCCGACGAAATGAAGCTGGAATCTAGTGTGGACGAGGGAACAAGGCTGGAGTTCGTGGTTCACGACCAACGATGAAGCTAAAGGACATAGCCAAAGCCCTGGATTTGAAGATTAAGGCAGGGGAGAATCTTCTGGACAGGGAAGTAACGGGCGGGTATGCAAGCGATTTGCTGAGCGACGTTCTTGCAAACGCCAAAAAGGGAAACATATGGGTGACCCTCCAGACCCATCTTAATATTGTTGCCGTGGCCAGCGCAACGGACCTTTGCGGAATAATAATCGTCAACAACAGAATCCCTGAAGAAGAAACGCTGAAGAAGGCAGAAGAGGAACGGATACCGATTCTGGTCAGCTCTTCAGCCACGTTCAAGGTGGCAGCCAGGCTGTATGAATTGGGGCTGAGGTAGCGTGAGGGAATTCCGGGCGGATTTGCACATACATTCGTGTCTTTCGCCGTGTGCCGAGCTTGAGATGTCGCCGCGGAGCATAGTTCAGGAGGCGAGAAGGAAGGGGCTTGATATCATTGGGATATGTGATCACAACTCAGCCGAAAACGTCCCTGCAGTGAGAAGATCCGCAGAGAAGGAAGGAATAAAGGTCATAGGGGGAATTGAGGTTACATCAAGGGAGGAAGTGCACATTCTCGCTTTGTTCGAGAGAGAAGAATGGCTCTTCTCTTTGCAGGAAATAATTTACGAGAACCTGCGCGGGACAAACAACGAAAAGCTCTACGGAGAACAGGTGGTCGTCAACGAGGAAGATGAGGTTGTCGGGTTTAATAAGAAGCTTCTGATCGGAGCAACAGAGATTCCGGTCGAAAAGGTGGTTGACCTTACGCACAAGTTGAACGGACTGGCAATAGCCTCTCATGTTGACAGAGAGGGCTTCAGCATAGTAGGCCAACTCGGTTTCATACCGGATGGTTTGGCCCTGGATGCCCTGGAGATAACCGATCCATCAGGAAAAGACAGGATTCCTGGAAACCATGGTCTTCCATTCATTACGTCTTCGGACGCACACACGCTTGACGAGATCGGCGGCAGATACACCTGCTTTTTTATGAAAAATGCAAATACTGCAGAAATGAAGAAATGTTTCTTGGGGGAAGGCGGGAGAGAAGTCAGGATATAGGTGTGGAAGACCTGTCGCTGCATATTCTGGACATAGTGGAGAATTCCATCAGGGCCAACGCAAAGAACGTGGAGATAAAGCTCACTGAGTACAAGAAGGAAAACCTTCTCATCCTGGAGATAAATGATGACGGACAAGGAATGGACGATCAGACGAGGAAGCAGGCAATGTCACCTTTCTTCACGACAAAGGAGAGGAAAAAGACAGGACTCGGCCTGTCATTCCTTGCTCAATCTGCCGAGGAGTCGGGCGGGAAACTGAAGATCGACAGCGGCGTAGGAAAGGGCACAAAAGTGACGGCAACGTTCGGGCTGAATCACATAGACAGAAAGCCGCTGGGAAAGCTCGATGAAACAATGAAATGTCTGAGAGTTACCCATCCGGAGATTAATCTCTTCTTCAACTATGCCAAAGCTAACAACAGAGGCGGGAGATGATAGACCTTACAATAAACAATCAGAAGGTTGAGGTAGAAGAGGGGACATATCTCCTCGCAGCAATAGAGAAGCTGGGGATCAAAGTCCCGACCCTGTGCAATCACAAGGCACTGACTCCGTACGGTGCGTGCAGGCTCTGTGTCGTGGAGGTCCAGACCCCCGGGAGATCTCCGGGCCTTCAGGCGTCATGCGCATGTCTTGCCCAGGACGGGATGATCGTAGCCACAGACTCGGAAAGATCGAGGAGAGTAAGGAAAACAGTTGCCGAGCTTCTTCTTGCCAGGTGTCCGGACTCCGAAGTTATTAAGAAAATCGCTGCCGACCTCGGCGTACATGAACCGAGAATCAAGAAGAGATACGATGACTGCATCTATTGCGGGCTTTGCGTGCGGATGTGCCAGGAAAGGATGGGACGAAGTGTCATTTCATTCTCTGGAAGAGGGCCGAGGAAGAAACTGGAACCGGCATTCGGAAGGCATAACGAGTTCTGTTGGACGTGCGGCGCATGTGATTTCATATGTCCGGTCGGGAAAAAGGTAACTGATCTCACGACCGACCGTCCTCTGATACCTATCCTGAACGAGTACAATATGGGCCTGGACGGGAAGCCAGCCGTAAGCATCCTTTATCCCCAGGCAGTGCCCAATAAACCGTCCATCGACAAGAATTACTGTGTGCATCTCAGCCACGACGTGTGCGGAATATGTGAGGTGGTTTGCGAAGCAAAAGCAATAGACTATGACCAGAAGGAACGGAAGATCGAGCTCGATGTCGGTGCCATCATCCTTTCTCCCGGATACGAGGTGTTTGATGCGAAGATCAAGGAAGAATTGGGTTATGGACGTTTTCCCAATGTCATAACCGCTCTTGAGTTCGAAAGGATCCTCTCCCCGTCAGGACCGTTCGGGGGCCTGGTTCTAACGCCTCTTACGATGAAGCCGAAACGCATCGCATTCATCCAATGTGTTGGTTCCAGAGACCATGACAGGGACTACTGTTCCTCCGTGTGCTGCATGTATGCCACAAAGGAGGCAATAATTGCGAAGGAGCACGCCGGGGCAGACTTGCAGTGTGACATATTCTTCATGGACCTCCGCGCATTCAGCAAGGGATTTGAGCAGTATTATGAATCGGCAAAAAAGCATGGCGTGAACTACATAAGATGCCGCATCCCTTCCATAGAAGAAGTCCCGAAAACCAGAAACCTCATAGTCAATTACCTCGACGAGAACGACAGGAAGGTCTCGCGCGAATACGATCTGGTCGTGCTCTCTGTCGGTATCCAGCCACCAAAAGATGTGAAGAAGCTCGCAGAGGATTTCGGAATTGAGCTGAACGAGTTCAATTTCGCCAAGACCGCTGCTTTCAAGCCGGTGGAGTCCACGCGGGATGGAGTATATGTGGCGGGCCCGTTCACAGAACCCAAAGACATACCCGAATCCGTGATGCAGGCCGACGGTGCCGTCTCAAAAACCCTCGCACTCCTGAGTGATGCAAAGGGGAGCCTGATCGTCGAAAGGGAATTCCCGCCGGAGATAGATGTGATAGGACAGGAACCCCGGATCGGTGTGTTCATATGCCACTGCGGCACGAACATTGCCGGCGTCGTAGCTGTGCCGGATGTTTTGGAATATGCAAAGTCACTTCCTAACGTCGTTTATGCAGACGATAACTTGTATACGTGTTCGAATGACACTCAGGAGAGGATAAAAGAGAAGATAAAAGAACATAGTCTAAACCGTCTGGTTGTTGCTTCGTGCACCCCGAGAACTCACGAGCTTCTCTTCAGAAACACGATAAGGGAGGCTGGACTCAATCCGTATCTCTTTGAAATGGCAAACATAAGAGACCAGTGCTCCTGGGTTCACATGGCTGAAGGCGAAAAGGCGACAATAAAGTCAAAAGACCTGGTGAGAATAGCTGTCGCAAAGGCGAGACTACTGGAGCCGCTCCCTGCCAGGACTCTACCCATAAAGAAGTCAGCCCTCGTCATAGGCGGCGGCCTCTCCGGAATGATGTCTGCGCTGGAGATGGCAGATCAGGGCTTCGACGTGCACCTGGTGGAGAAGGAGAAGGAGATCGGCGGGAATCTGCGTAATATTCATTACCTGTTCGACGGAGAAAAACCGCAGAATGAATTGAAATCAATCATCGAAAGGGTAAGACAGAACAAGAGAATCAACTTGTTCACTGATGCGAGAATAGTGAACATCGAAGGCTCGATTGGAAAGTTCAAGACAAAGATTGCGACAAACGGAGATGAGAAGGAGTTTGAACATGGCATAACTATCGTCGCAACCGGCGCAAAGGAGTACACGCCGAAGGAGTACCTCTACGGGGAAGACAACAGGGTAATGACGCAGTCCGAGCTCGAACAGCGTTTGGCGCTCAAGGGAGAACTCTCAATCGACGGCAAGAAGCCGGACACAGTGGTAATGATCCAATGCGTTGGCTCCAGGGACAGGGAAAGACCCTATTGCTCAAGAATATGCTGTTCACTGGCAGTGAAGAATGCTCTGAAAATAAAGGAACTGTCGCCCGAGACGAACGTGTACTTTCTGTACAGGGATATCCGCACATATGGATTCAAGGAGAAATACTACACCAAAGCACGGCAGAAGGGCGTAGTCTTCATGAGATATGGCGATGACGCCGGCGAGAAACCAACCGTCTCGAAGAACGGCGGCCCATTAGCGGTGAGGGTCAATGAGCAGACGTTGAAGATGCCAATTGAAATCCCTGCAAACCTGGTGGTTTTGTCGGCCGGAATAGTCCCAAGCGACGACAACAAGACTATCGCCCAGTTCCTGAAAGTCCCGTTGAATCAAGACGGGTTCTTTTTGGAAGCGCACATGAAGCTGCGTCCGGTTGACTTTGCAACCGATGGGGTGTTTGTTTGCGGGCTGGCACACTCGTCAAAGTCAATAGAGGAAAGCATAATCCAGGCGCAGGCGAGCTCCGCCAGAGCAAGCACCATACTGTCGAAAGACAGCATTGAGTTGGAGGCAAACGTATCGAGCGTGATCGATGAGAACTGTGACGGATGCGCGTACTGCATTGAACCGTGCCCGTACCAGGTGATCACTCTGATTGAGTACATGTGGCAGGGTTCGATCAAGAAGACAGTTGACGTGAATGAGAGCCTATGCAAGGGCTGTGGCTGCTGTATGGCAACTTGTCCGAAGAGAGGCGTATTGGTCAGAGGATTCACCACGGATCAGATCGACGCACAGGTCGAAGCAGCACTACAAACAATATAGCGAGTGATACGATGACTGATGAACAGTTTGAGCCGTTGATAATTTCTTTTTGCTGCAATTGGTGCTCCTATGCGGGTGCTGACCTCGCCGGAGTGTCAAGAATACAGTATCCTCCGAATGTCAGAATAATCCGCGTGATGTGTTCCGGCATGGTGCATCCGAATTTCGTTATCAACGCGTTGACAAAGGGCGCAGACGGCGTCATCATGTGCGGATGTCATCCGGGTGATTGTCACTACCAGGACGGGAACCTGAAAGCAGAAAAGAGGGCGGCTGGAATCTCTCTCATGCTGGAGGACCTGGGAATAGAACCGGAGAGATACAAGCTCGAGTGGGTATCTGCAGCCGAAGGCGGAAGATTCGCCCAGGTCATGACCGATTTCACCGAACAGATCAGGAAACTGGGCCCAAGCCCGTACAGGAGTTAAGGAGGGTACTTAGTGCTCGTGTCGAAGGTGATTGATGGGAAGAAATTCATGTGGGATGGCGTGGAGTATAAGGGTGAGGGCGAAGCAAAAGAAGCCATGACTAAGTATGAATCAGATGGTTTTGAAACCAGAATCATAAAAGAAGAAGACAAGTTCCAGTTGTTTACCCATAGGATAGTGACAGACGTAAAGGTAGAGGGTGCGCCCCCGGTCTAACATTTCACCAGGAGGTGTTGTATGGCCGTAAGAGTGGCAGAAGAATGGTTTGCAATATGTGGCGGTTGTGAGGTCACGATTCTTGATATCGGTGAAGCCTTGCTTGACCTCCTCCCAAAACTCCAGTTTGTCCACATGCCTGTTCTGATGGACCACAAGCTCTACGGTCAGACGGGCGAAAAGAAGAAGATGGAAATCCCTGAGGCAGACGTAGGAATACTGGCCGGCTCGATAAGGAACGAAGAAAACAGGGAACTTGCAAAGGAAATGAGAGCAAAGTGCAAAACCCTCATTGCTCTGGGGAGCTGTGCCTGCTTTGGAGGAATCCCGGCGCTCGCAAACCAGCAGAAGCTCGAAGACCTCTACGAAAAGGTTTACAGAGGATCAAAGACAACCGAGCCTTCACCCACTCCCCAGGCCGGCATCCCCCCGCTTACGGACAAGGTGTACGGTGTGGATGAGGTTGTGAAGGTAGATCTGTACATTCCCGGGTGTCCAACCGCGCCGGAGATCGTTGCAGATGCTCTCACGTCACTGCTCGAGGGAAAGCCTTTCTCACTCCCCGAGAGGAGCGTATGCGACGACTGCCCTACCAAGAGGGAGAAGAAGGCGGACATCTCCCTGAAGAGGCCCCTTGAATCAATTATCCCGCTTGGGCAAAAACTTGAAGAGTCAAGGTGCTTCATGGAGATCGGTTTCCTCTGTCTCGGACCTGTGACAAAGTCCGGATGTGGAGGGCATGAAAAGACCCCGAGATGCGTAAAAGGACTAATGCCCTGCAGGGGATGCTTCGGACCGATCAGAAAAGGTGCAAATCCAATGGTCGAGATGATGGGCGCAATAACAAGTATCGGCCTTGACGCAAAGGTAATACTAGATAGACCAGCAACCTTCCAGAGATACATTGGTGCCCAGGGCAGATTAAGACCACTGCCGGCGAAGCCATAGGAAAGGATCCAAAAATGGGTGAAACAATAGTAATTCAACCAGTCACAAGAATCGAAGGCCACGCAAAGATCACAATTCAGCTGGACGACGGCGGAAACGTCCAGGATTCCTGGGTGAATGTCATTGAGCTCAGGGGCTTTGAGAGATTCTGTATCGGAAAGCCGGTAGAGGAACTGCCAAGGATTGTTACGAGTATCTGCGGCGTATGTCCGTGGTCACATCACCTTGCTAGTGCAAAGGCGTGTGATGCTGTTTTTGGCGTGGACATACCCCCTGCGGCGAAGAAACTGAGAGAGCTCTGCAATTCTGTCGCATACACGGAGGAGCACATACTCCACTTCTATTTCCTGGGCGGCGCTGACTTCGTGATGGGGCCGGATGCGGACTACTCGGTCAGAAACGTGATAGGAATAGCGGGCAAACTGCCGGATGTCGCAAAGAAAGTCGTCAGGTGCAGGTGGCTCGGCGCGCAAATGCTGGACATAATCTCCGGGAAATCGATTCATCCTGTGACCGCCGTGCCTGGAGGTGTTAGCAAGCCCGTGACCAAGGATGAGGTCGAGAAGCTGAAACCCATGGCACAGGAGATCCTCGAGCTCGCAAAATTCAGCATCGACTACGCAAAGAAGAACATATTCACGCCGTTCCTGGACGCGGTCAAAACGCTTGGAGTGATAGAAACGGGGTTCCTGGGAACCGTCAAGCAGGATGGGGCTTTCGACGTATATGACGGCATGCTGAGAATGATGACACCGGACGGGAAGTATGAGGACTTTCCGTATGACAAGTACACCGACTACATAGCGGAGCATGTGGAGCCCTGGACCTACCTTAAGTTCCCATACATGAAGAAGGTCGGGAAGTTCTCGATGGACCTCGCCAATCCATCCGGAATATACAGAACAAATACACTCGCCAGAATGAACGTTTGCGACTACATTCCCACGCCACTTGCGCAGAAAGAATTCGAAGAGTTCAGAAAGAATTTCGGACGGCCGGCTCAGCTCACGCTTCTGTATCACTGGGCTCGCCTCATCGAGCTCCTCTACAACGCGGAGAACGTTGTGCGGCTCCTGAATGATCCTGATATCACCAGTACTGATATCAGAATCCCTGTCAAACCGAGGGCGGCCAGAGGAATCGGCTGCACCGAGGCGCCAAGAGGGACTCTGATACATGACTATGAGACCGATGAGAACGGGATCGTCACGAATGTCAACCTGATCGTCGGAACAACCCACAACAACGCCCCCATAAACATGTCAGTGAAACAGGCGGCGAAGGCGTTGATAAAAGACGGGAAGTATGATCAGGGAATACTTAACAAGGTGGAGATGACGATCCGGGCATACGACCCGTGTCTATCCTGTGCGACGCACGACATAGACGGGACGCTCCCGGTAAAAATAGACATAGTCGACGGAGACAGAAATCTGATAGATACACTCAGGAATTTCTAGATCCCCTGTTCGGCCTGGCAGGCCCGATTGGAAAACACCATACCAGACTACTACAGAAAACCGGTCCTGGTCCTCGGATGCGGCAACATACTCTTTGGGGATGACGGTTTCGGTCCAAAGGTCATAGAACACCTGGAGAACAATTATTTGCTGCCCGAACACGTTGCGGTCGTGGACGCGGGAACGGGTGCAAGGAATATATTGTTCAATATTGCGGTTGGAGAGAGATGGACCAAGAAGATCATCATAGTCGATGCAATGGATGCGGGAAGGAAACGGGGAGAAATATTCGAGCTGGATGTCTCCGATATCCCACTAAAGAAGATCGATGACTTCTCCATGCACCAGGTGCCCACTTCTAACTTGCTCAGAGAGCTCAAGGAGTTATGTTCGATAGAAGTGAAGATAATCTCGGTCCAGATAGAGAATATCCCCGATACGGTTGCGCCGGGCGTATCGGAGACTCTCCTTCGCACCATTCCTGCCGTATGTGAGAAGATTCTCGAGGAGTGCAAGCAGTATGCATGAGTGGAAAATCGCTGAGGCGGTTCTCGAAGAAATAATCGCACAGTCTGAGAAACACAAGATCAAGAAGATCAAGAAAGTCACTCTTTCTATTGGAGAAGATGCTGACCACACCGGTGAGCAGATAGAATTTTGTCTTAAGGCACTGGCCAAGGACAAGGCCCTCGAAAGTCTGCCGATAACGATGACAAGGAGACAAGGAAAGGGAGGAATAACAGTTGAATCAATAGAAGGAGAAAAATAACCCCGACCAGGGCTGCGGTGGAACTTGATATCTACATTCATGGAACTGTGCAGGGCGTTGGATTTAGACCGTTTGTGTACAGACTCGCAAATGAACTCCGGCTGAATGGCTTCACACGAAACACCGCAAGAGGCGTAGAGATACATGTAGAGGGAGATAAGTCAGAGTTATTCGTCGAGAGGCTCAAGGCCGAGGCTCCGCCGAACGCAAAGATTGACCGCATAGATGTACTTCCCTCCGCGACGAGTGGCTGCAAGGGATTTACCATCTTCCCGACATCAGAAGGCGAGGCAACAGTATTTGCGCCGCCCGATCTTTTTACCTGCAGCGATTGCCTGCGGGAGTTGCTCGACCCCTCTGACAGAAGATACAGATATCCCTTCATAAACTGCACAAATTGCGGCCCCCGTTACACGATAATAGAGTCCCTCCCCTACGACAGAATGAAGACAACAATGGACGCGTTTCCGATGTGCCCTGATTGCAGGAATGAATATGAGGACCCTCTCAACCGGAGATTCCACGCTGAACCCAATGCGTGCGCAAAATGCGGCCCCCGGCTGTCTTTCTTTGAAAACGGAAAAACGGAAGGCGAAATAGAGGAGGCAATCAGAGTAATAAGGCAGGGCAAAGTCGTCGCCATGAAAGGGCTCGGAGGTTTTCATCTGGTGTGCGATCCCCATAACGCAGAGGCCGTCCGGAGGCTGAGGACGCTGAAGGAAAGGGAGAGAAAACCATTCGCACTGATGGCAAGAGACATAGATACTGCGAGAGAAATAGCATTCCTGGATGAAGATGAAGAAAGGACACTCCTCTCCCCTTCAAGGCCGATCGTCCTCCTCAGGAAGAAGGTCGAAATAGATGGAATATCCCCGAACATAAACAGTTACGGGATAATGCTTCCATACACCCCTCTGCATGCACTTGTCACCGAAAATTCCCCGCTTCTGGTGGCAACCAGCGCGAACGTCCGCAATAGCCCGATACTCAAGGACGAGGCGGAAGGAATTCATGAACTCTCTGATGCCCTTCTTACCCACAACAGGGATATCGCAATGAGATGCGATGACAGTGTTCTCGAAGTAGTTGACGGCAAAAGTGTGTTCTTGAGAAGGGCCAGAGGATTCGTGCCGGATCCCCTGGGAATAGGCCTGGATGATCAACATCCCGCGATACTTTCCCTCGGAGGCGAGCTGAAGAATACGATCACAATCCTCAAGGATGGCTATCTCGTGACAAGCCAGTATCTGGGGGACATGGGCGAGATCAGAAACAAGAGATATCTTGAGGAGGTACTGGAGCACTACAGGAACTTATACGCATTTAACCCGGAGTTCATAACCTGCGACCTCCACCCCAATTTCACGACCACAAGGATGGCAGAGAAATGGGGAAAACCGGTGGTGAAAGTCCAGCACCACATTGCTCACGTATACGCAGTTCTCGCCGAGCATTCGGTTGATCCGGGTGAGCCGTTCCTGGGGGTTGCTTTCGACGGCGTAGGTTTTGGCGAAGACGGAAACATCTGGGGAGGTGAGTTCTTCCTTGGGAGAAATGGGAGGACTGAAAGACTCCTCCACTTGAGATATGTCCCCCAGCAGGGCGGTGACCTCGCAACAAGAGAGCCATGGAGGATGGCGTTAAGCTACATTGTGGACGCTTTCGGCGAAGTGGAGATGGTTGGTCTTCTTAATGATGTGGACATGAGGATCCTCAAGGGATCAAGAAATGCCATGGAGAAGAAGATAAATTCGCCTCTAACGTCATCCATGGGAAGGTTATTCGATGCCGTGTCAGCCATGCTGAGCGTCTCGCCACTCAGGATTGACTACGAGGCAGAGGCGGCAATGAGATTGGAGAGCACTGCCTCTGAGGATGTTCGCGAGCACTATCCGTTCGACATAAGGGATGCCGAGGTCGATATGAGAAGAATGATAAGGGCGATCGCCGGAGATGCAGAGAACGGAGAAAGTGCACCGGTCATATCACGGAGGTTTCATAATACAATTGCACATGTGATACTTGCAGCGTCGGAGCTGGCGAGGGAGAGATACAAGATTGAAAGGGTCATACTCAGCGGCGGGGTCTTCCTCAATTCTCTCCTTCTCAGGGAAACCGTGACTCTTCTAAGAGACGCTGGCATCGACGTTTATGTTCCAGAGAGGTTTTCGCCGGGTGACGAGGCGCTGTCTCTCGGCCAGGCCTATTACGCCGCGTTCAAACTGAAAGGTGCCAACTGATGTGTCTTGCGATCCCTCTGAGATTGGTTGAAATCAAAGAAGAAATTGGAATCGTAGAGATGGGCGGCATCCGAAGACGGGTTAACCTGAGCTTTGTGGAGAATGCCAAGGTCGGGGACTATGTCATTGTGCATGCAGGATTCGCAATAACGATAATGGATGAGACAGAGGCAGAGAGCACAATCAAGATCATAGAAGAGTGCATAGGAGAAGAAGGACAGTAAGTGGACACGAACATTCTCAGAGAAGAAAAAAGTGTCCGGGCTCTCCTCAGAGAGGTTGAGCGGATTCTGGGGAGACTCAATAGAGAGATCAGAATCATGGAAGTCTGCGGGACACATACTATGACCGCCTACAGGAGCGGCCTTGGGACTGCTCTGAGGAAGAGGGGGCTGAAACTTATATCCGGTCCGGGATGTCCCGTATGCATTACCCCGGACGCAGTGGTCAGCGCCGCGGCGATGCACGTTGTGAAGACTCCAAATGTCATAATCGCGTCTTTCGGAGACATGTTAAGAGTCCCGACAAGCAATGGAAGTCTCCTTCATGCCATCCCCGCCGGGGGGTCGCTTGTGAAAGCGATATATTCGCCTCAGGAGGCCGTTGACATTGCCGCTGCCAATCCTCAGAAGCAGATTGTCTTCCTTGCCGTCGGCTTTGAAACAACGATTCCCTCGATCGCGTGGGTCGTCGATTACGCGGAGAGGAAGGGCATCAAGAACCTCCGTCTTCTCTCCTGTCTCCGGCTTGTCCCTCCACCGCTCGCCGCGATTCTTGAGGCAGGCGACACAAAGCTTGACGGTTTCATTTATCCGGGCCATGTGAGCGTCATAATAGGGTCAAAGCCATACGAGTTCATTCCGGAGAAGTTCGGAATGCCGGGTGCCATTACAGGCTTCGAACCAGCCGATCTTGTTCTGGGCATACTTTCCGTGTTGAAGCAGATAGACAGGGGTGAGGCAAGGGTTGACATAGCATACAAGAGGGCCGTGAGGCCTGAGGGCAATCCGGCTGCAAGAAGGCTCATGAAAGACAAATTGGAGATTGTGGATGCCGATTGGCGGGGTTTCGGCTCCATTCCGAAAAGCGGACTGAAACTGAGGAACAAGGAAATGGACGCGGGAGAGCACCTTTCGCTTGATTCTGTGACTTCCTGGGAGAACAAGGCCTGCCGTTGCGGAGACATAGTGAAAGGAAGACTCGAACCGGAAGAGTGCCCTCTCTTCAGGAGCACATGCAGCCCGGAAAAGCCAATGGGACCGTGCATGGTCTCGGTGGAAGGAACATGTCTCATTCACTACAAATACGGCGGTGTTGAATGGACAGAATAAGTCTGAGCCTCGGCTCAGGTGGAAAACTGATGAGGGATTTTCTGAACGACCTTATTCTCAAGTATCTTGATAATGACCGCCTGAACAAACTTTGGGATAGCGCGCACCTTGAGATAGATGGGAAGGTAGGATTCACCACCGATAGTTTCGTTGTGACTCCGCACTTCTTCCCTGGCGGCGACATCGGCAAGCTTGCGGTTGCAGGCACTGTGAATGACCTGGTCGTGTCGGGAATAAAGCCAAGGTTCCTGTCTCTGGCACTCATCCTGGAAGAGGGCTTTCCGATTAGTAGTCTGGAGATAATACTTGCATCAATCAAAAGAACGGCACTGGAGGCAGGCGTTGAGATTGTGACAGGCGATACCAAGGTAGTAAGAAAGGGCGAGGCAGACGGAATATACGTAAATACTGCCGGGATAGGCGAGGTTATCGCAAGGCCGGAGAGAATAGAAGAAGGCGACCTCATTGTGACTACCGGACCGCCGGGAGACCACTCTGTTTCGATAATGGTTGCAAGAGGGGAATTCGAGTTTGAGGGAAACGTTGAGAGCGACTGCCAGCCGATGAATTCCTTCCTCCCCTCGTGGAAAATGGGCGCCAAGTGGATGAGGGATATCACAAGGGGCGGGCTTGCGACGATTCTGTGCGAGCTTTCTGAAGGTGGTCTGCCCGTCCACGTTGAAGAAGCAAAGATCCAATTTTCACCGCCTGTCCGTGCAGTTGCAGAGATACTCGGAATCGATCCTTTGTATCTTGCGAGCGAGGGCAAGGCCGTGATTGTTGTGAGTGGGGCCGGGGTCAACGATGTTCTGCACTTTCTGAAATCAGTCCCGATTGGAAGAAACTCATGCATAATCGGCAAGATCGGCGGCATGGGGAAAAAAGGTGAAGTTGTTCTGAAAACTGTGTCCGGCGGGCTGAGACTCCTTGAACCCCTCACAGGCGAACTCCTTCCAAGAATCTGCTGATTTCTTCCCGCTATTCGGACGCCTACGTCTTGATGGAGAGATGGCGTTGGAGCGAACATGATGAGATTCCTGGGGTACCAGTCTCCACGGAAAGGGAGCGTCCCCTGGGGCGAATCTGCATGTCTGAGGCCGCAGGCCGAGTTTGCAGATTCGAGCGACCGGGTGGAGACGGGTCAGGAATCTACGTCAGGAGCGGAAACGCTCATCTCCCATTGTGCCGACCGGCACTCCCAGAGAAAGAATTGACTTCGCTTTTTCCTTTGTGCTAGCTTGACGGAGTCTGACACTGGTCAGAGTTTCCTATGGAGGGCTCTCGATGGAAAGAGTCAGTGGAGCCCGAAGGGTCGCAGTTCCTCTTCTAGTATTCCTGTCGCTTCTAATTTTCCTCAGGCTTTTCTACGGAATCCTCAACGCGCCCGATAGACCCTACTCCGGGTTGACACTCAAAGAGAATCTCATAGTGTCGGTCGCCGAAGACAGCCCGGGCGAAGTGGCGGGCCTCAGGAACGGCGACAGGATAGTTCAGATAAACGGGCAGCCGTTCGTCTGGACCCAGGGTGAGGATTGGCTGGCTTCCCTGACACCTGGAAATGCAATCGACCTGCTGATTGCGAGGGGCTCAGAGAAACTCACGTTGACGTTTCTCACCGAGCTTCCTCCTGCTTCCGAAATCGCGTGGTGGCTCTCTCTTGGCTTTTCCGGGATTGTGCTTCTTGTCTTTGGATTGTTTGTTCTTTACAGAAGAAGGGACAAGACCGGCCTGGTTTTCTTTCTCATCTGCTACGTCTTCGCATTCTTCACCAGACCTCCCCTTCCCGAAGCCATCCGCGTCATTTCCTCTTTCGAGAGAATCGCATACGATCTTGTGCAGGTTTCGCTCCCGGCTCTTCTTCTGCATTTCTTCCTGCTCTTTCCGGAGGAGAGTTCTCTCCTGAACAGATTGCCCGACAGGAAGGCAAGAGGTCTCCAGGGGGCCCTCTATCTCCCGTCACTTCTCATCTTCACAGCTTCACAGCTCTTCACGTCAAGGGAATCACAGGGCATTGTCCAGTCAATCGTGGCCGTGTACTTCGGCGTGTCTATCCTGGCTGCTCTCTCCCTTTTCGTCCGTTCCTATAAGGTAAGCCGTTTGCTTCAGAGAAAAAGGCTGAGAGTTGCAATCCTGGGAACGGTCGGAGCAATTCTTCCGGTCTCGCTTTTCACGCTCGTCCTGAATCTGTCTCCAGCGACCCACGTCCCGGCTGCACGATACTCCTATCTCTTTCTCCTTCTGCTGCCTGTTTCCTTCTCATATGCCATAGTCCGCTATCGTTTTCTGGACATTGAACTCATACTCAAGAAGGGAATTCTGTATTCGCTCCTCACTGCGTTCCTTGCGGCAGTATATGTGAGCATAGTTTGGGGCATGGGCGGACTCTTCAGATCGTGGACGGGGCAAAGAAGCCTCGTTCTCACCGTGTTTTCGACTCTCATCATAGCCGTCTTCTTCACACCGGTGAGGAACCGGCTTCAGTTTCTCATAGACAGGGTCTTTTTCAGGGACCGGTATGACTACAGGAAGATTCTGAAGGAATTGAGCCGCAGCCTCGCAGAACCATTGGGCCTCGAAAGCCTCGGGAACCTCCTTGTCTCCAGAGTTCCTTCATCCCTGAAATCTGAGTTTGCGGTTCTCCTTGTGAGAAAAGGGAAATGGTTCGTTGTGGACAAGGTGAGAGGAAACACGCGGCACATAGACAAGACCTTTTCTCTGACAGAAGCAAGCGTCGGCTCTCCCGGAGGCTCACACGAGCCGCTGATAATAGAAAAAATGAGCAAAGAACGGCTTTCCTCACTTTTCCCTGCCGAGGACATTCCCATCCTGAGAGCTTCGAGAGCTTCTCTCCTCGTTCCGATCTATGCGAGGGGTGAGCCGAACCTAATCCTGCTTCTCGGACCAAGACTATCGGGCGAGCCGTACAGTCTTGAAGATTTCGAGCTCCTCTCCACAGTTTCGGAGGAGGCATGCCTTTCTCTCGAAAACATCATGCATGCCGAAGAAAGAGCGGAGAAGGAGAAAATGGATGCGGAACTCCGCCTTGCGAGAGAGATCCAGATGAGCCTTGCCCCCAGGGAGGCGCCGCAGTCCGAGTCTCTCGAAATCTTTGGCACGACAATCCCGAGTGGGAAGATAGGCGGAGACTGTCTGGACTTCATACGATTTTCACCTTCCAGAATCGGGATCGGTGTCGGAGATGTGTCGGGAAAAGGCGTGCCCGCGGCCCTCCTCGCGGCCGGAGTTCAGGCCGCACTGCGCTCGGAAGCAGAAAGAGATCCCTCTCCTTCGTCAGTTCTCAGGAGTGTCAACAGGCGGCTCCTCCTTTTGGAAAGACCTGAGAGGTTCGCCGGTCTCGTTTATGCAGTATTTGACAGTGAAAGAAGTGAAATAGTCTATTCAAACGCCGGACTCAATGCTCCATTCCTGATAAGGGAAACTGGACAGGTCGAGAGGCTTGATGTCGGCGGAGTCATTCTCGGGATATCTCAGGAACCCACGTACCACGACGATAGAATGGCGATGCGACCGGGAGACCTGGTCGTATTCTTCACCGATGGGCTCGTTGAGCAGACCGCCGGCGCCGAAGAGTACGGTGAAGAGAGGTTGCTTGAAGTGATATTGAGAAACAAAAACCTGCCGGCCCAATACCTCGCCAAGGCAGTCCTTGAGAGCATAGGTCTTTTTTCAAAAGAAGCTCACGATGACGACATGAGCATAGTCGTTGCCCGCGCATTGCCTATAATCTAAGACCCACCCCGAAAAATCTCTAATACTTACCGCCGTTCATCCGAACTAATTATTAGGACCTCAGAGACCGCAGAAGTCCGAAGGTGACGAGGGGCACGGACGATCGAGACTCACTAAAGCCTCGACCATTCGCCTGATGGCGAAGGAGGAAGACTCGATGTTCGGAGAGGTTACATTGCTTCTCGCCTTGGCGAGTCTCTCTGCTATCGATCTTTTTTGGTGGCTGAGAAGATAGCTCTGGATTCGTCAAGACCGGAACCAAGGTTTTCAGAGAGGGAAAGCCGGGAGAGAACAGGGGAAGAATGAGGGGACGGTTTCTCTGGAATAGGGGGATGACGTTGCCTCAGTGCATCAGGATGCTTCTCCTGCCTTCTTGAAAAGGGCTCTTCCGCGCCGCGAGCGCGTTTGCCAGCAGCCGATTGCCTGCTAGAACTTGTAGCTCAACATTACGCGCGGCGAGATTCTCTTCTGGGTCTTGTATGTATTGGTTACCGGGTCGTACACGAAGTTCCATCTGTACTCGGTCACAAAGACCAAGAATGGATTGAGTCTGTATCCGACCTCAACCCTCATTATCGAATTTTCATTGAGCTTCCACGCATCACCGAAATCTTTGATTCCTGCCTTGTCATAGGTTCCTGTCAGAACAGCTTTGGGAACAAGACTGGGTGCATCCGCAACCACGTGTATGACTCCCAGAACATTGTCTCCATTGTAGTCCTGATAATTCCCGAGTACCGTTATCTTTCCGAGCACGGTAGCCGAGAGCTCGCCGAAGTAACCGCTGATTGGCTTCTTGAACAGCTCTATGGTGTCGGACTTTCTCATTCCGCTGCCGAATCTCTCTTTTTCATACAGCGTGCCGAAGTAACCAGGTATGAACTCTTTTCCAAGTTCCCTTCTCTCAAACTTCGCGGACAGGCCCAAGTTTCCTCCGACAATTCCCTTCAGTACTCCCATGATGCCGAAAGCCGCCCCTTGGCCATGATTTGTTATCTTGGCGAAGTCGCTGTAGAGCATGGTCTCAAAAAGCGGAGTGGAGAGGAACGGAAGCTCCAGGTCCGGTCCCCAGATGCTCACTTTGGAACCGCCGCTGTCGGCTGCCGCATCGTTCAGATCAGTAACATAGCTTGCCCCAACCGTGAGTTTCTTGATGATCGGGATTCCTATTCTCCCTTCAAGCGGTCTGTAGAACACCCTTGCGCCGACTACGTCAGATTCACTCAGGTTGCTCGTAATTGCCTCGAAGCCGCCTTTCTTCATATTGAGACCAAGCTCAAGTCCGACTTTTCTATCGTCGTAACTCAGCTCATTCGTGTAGTGATACATTATCAGTCCGTGAGCAACATACGAGTCGGTGAGGCCGCCGATCCTTCCGTAGATGAAATCCCTTTTCTGGCCGTATCGGACATACCTTATTGCCTTGATGTAGTCGGAACCCTTCTCCCACTTCTTTGTCCCGGGTCTGATCTGGCCGGTTTTTGGGTTGTATTGAAGATCGACTCTCAACCCCAAACCTATTTTTCCAAAAGAGAATTCCGGCACAAGGTACAGGCCATACCAGGCGTCTCCGTTGATCCACGTCGGACCAAAACCGCCCGCAAAGTTGTTTTGCTGCCCCCCCGCCTGGGCTCCCGCGGCATTGGTCTGTGCAAGCGAAAGCTGAGGCATAAGAAGCAGAACTAAAGTGAGCAGTGAGAAAAAGAAACCGGCTCTTTTTGGCATGCGCACCTCCCAGTAAGACAAAGGCTCAACTACCCGTCGTCAGACACCTGATCCGACATGGAAACCTGCAGGTCATAGCAGTCCGAATCCGGAAAGATTCAGGCTTGGAGCCGCAAGAAGCGGCCAACACCTTCCTGAATGGCAACGGCTGTCCAATGCTCACACATGCGACTCAGACTGTCAACAGGAAACGAGGCGGAACGTACGAATCCGCTCTCCGAAACTGAATCTCTTTGACCGGGGAAGCAGTGACCTCGGCGCCGGCAAGAGCGGCTGCAGGGTTACACAATGAGGGAAGTCATAGTAGTCTTCACCCCGGGGAGTAATTGGATCTTACCAGTGACTATTCGCTCGATTCCACTTAGATCATTCGCCTGAACGACAGCGATGATATCGAACGGTCCCATGACCGAGCATGCTGACTTTATCCCTTGAATCCTGGACATTCTGTTTAGCGTACTCTTGGTCTTCCCGGTCTGCACGCTAATATGCACGTAAGCGGACACTGTCACTTTGCTCACCTCCCTTCTCTACTTGTACCGCTCGCCCTGGCTCGAGACCAGATTCGGATGCTCGGAGATAGCTGGATCGGGTTCCGCAATTCCACTGAAGAGCCGGCGGGCAGATGAAGGCACGATTTGAAGGCCTTGCTCACCAGAAGGAAAAAGTGGGAAAACTGGTGCCGGGAGCGGGACTTGAACCCGCACGGGGGTACCCATACGCCCCTCAAACGTACGTGTCTACCAGATTCCACCATCCCGGCGCCGCAGGGTCGAAAGAGCTTCGTTTATGCGCCATTCCTCAGCCGGAGCGCCCCGGATTCTCTGGTGAATGGGCCGGAACGCAAACCCGGGAGATTACTTTCCTTCTGTCTCTTCTGCCTTCGTCTGGCTTGTCTTTGTCTCGCCGGAGGGAGGGACCTGAGTTTCACTGCCGGGCCTGGTTTGAGAGGGCTGCTGAGTCTGAGGAGTCTGACCCGGGGCAACAGCCTGGCCTGGAGGAGCAGTAGAAGTAGCCTGAGGAATCGTTCCGGTCGGAAGTTTGCTCCCAGGTCTGGAGACAGGCTGCTCGGTTCCAGCCCTTTCCCTGGCTCTCTGAAGGATACCCTTGCCTCCGGTCTTTGCGACCGTTCCGGTCAGGAGCGCAAGTGTCAGGGAAGTTACCATAAAGAGCCCGCCAAGCACACTTGTTGCTCTACTGAGCATGGTCCCTGCACCTCGTCCTCCAAAGATTGTCTGGGCACCGGTCCAGCCAAAAGTGCCGGCAAGGCCGCCACCCTTTCCAGACTGAAGAAGAACCGCGAGCATCAGGGCAGCACAGGTCAAGATGTGAATAAAGAGCAGAACTGCGTACATTCTATTCCTCCTTTGACCCTGAAAAGTTACCATAGAGAGCCGATGCAAGTCAAACACAAACCAATTCGCAGAAGCGAGGGGTTTCCGCGCCCGGGATCCCACGCCGGCTTAAGCCATGAAAGATCCAACCGGAGAGGCACGGGGCGCAGCGATATCTAGGAACCGGGGAAACATTGTGCCTGGAAAACACGTAAAGGGAGTAAGCTAACAGCAAACGCTACTCCCTTCTTCGTGCTTTTATGTCAAGATGGACGTGCGCATCAAAGGAGAACTTCTTGAAGTTCGTCCGTAACGCACCGTTTGTATGCGTCCTTACTGCCCGCCTGCGGTCGTATCTGGAGGAGCAGTCTCAGTAGGAGGCGCAGTCTCAGTAGTTGTAGTCGCAGCCTCCTCTTTCTTCTTGCCGCAACCCGCGACAATGATGACTGTGGTGGCTAGCATGACAACTACTAGAAGCAGGGCCAGAAATCTCTTCATACTTTGTTTCACCTCCTTCCACTTTCGCGTAAAATGGGGCGTCCTCGGAATTCTTTTTGCTTCTCCTAACTCAAGACATTTTGCCAAGTTATAATAAGACACCGTGCCCTTGGCAGGTCGTGTGGTCCACGGAGCGCCCAGAGCTCTTTTGTCAATCTGTGGCACTCTAGAACACGTGGCCAAAGAAGTCAAGAGGAATTTGCGTCTCCCCCTTCCCCGGGGTTAGTGTCGTGTCCCGGAAGTTCCTTGTCTATGTCTTTGCCCCGGG
>JASEGR010000001.1 GCA_030017955.1 Candidatus Eisenbacteria bacterium | reverse complement strand
CGTCTATGGCGAGCTGCATCGATACGTTCCCGTGCTTGCCTACTGGGAGGGTTTCCGGATAGGGGAAGAAGCCGTCAGGCATCATCCGAGAAAGCATGGCGTTTCCAAGTTCGGGTATTCCCGTTTCCTTAACGGTTTCCTTGATCTCCTTTCCGTGATGTTCCTCAGGAAGAGCGAGAGAAGCCCTCTTCATCTCTTTGGGAGAATAGGCATTTTCTTTTTTCTCATCGGACTGCTGATCAATCTCTATTTTGGCATTGAATGGCTGAGGGGGGAACCTCTGAGAGTGAGACCGCTTCTGCTTTTTGGCGTGGGGTTGATCATCCTCGCGATTCAATTCATTTCGCTTGGACTTCTGGGCGAAATGATAGCCAGGCTCGGCGTGAAGAGAGCCTATCCTTCCCGGAAGGTAAAGGAATAGGTCAACGGTAAGCAGTGCTTCTGAGTAGCATGAAGGGTTCGATTCCGGAGATTGTTCTATTCTGTTTCTGACTAGGGGCTTGAAGCGTGGCAAGTAGAATTGTAAGAAGCAGGGCTCCTCTGAGGATTTCATTCTGCGGCGGGGGGACCGACGTTTCCCCTTATCCGGAGGAAAGGGGAGGGGCGGTTATCAGTGCGACGATCAACAAGTATGCCTTCTCGTCTCTTGTTGAAAGAAAGGATGAGAAGCTCACCATCACGTCTCTCGATTATGACGTTGTCGCAAAGTATTCAAAAGGCAAAAGCATGGCTGTCGATTCAGAACTCGGTCTGGTGAGAGCAGTCGCAGAAAGGATGAGTGCGGAATCCGGATTTGATCTCTTCATCCATACTGATGCTCCACCCGGCTCGGGACTCGGCTCTTCTTCAACAATGGTCGTTTCTCTCATCGGGACATTTGTGAACTGGTTGAAAACTCCTCTTACCGATTACGGGATTGCAGAGCTTGCGTACGAGATTGAGAGAGTTGGTCTTGGGATTGCCGGAGGGAGACAGGATCAGTACGCGGCAACTTTCGGAGGATTCAACTTCATTGAGTTTGGAAACGGCAAGACCGTTGTGAATTCGCTCAGGATGAAGCCGTCGGTCATTAACGAGCTAGAGTATGGTCTATTGCTCTGCTACACCGGCAAGACGCGGCTGTCGGCAAACATTGTTGCCAGGCAGACCAGGTCCTACATCGAACGGAAAGAGGAAGTAGTCCGTGCGCTTGATGCGATAAAACAGGATGCGATCGTCATGAAGGACTTGCTTCTCCTCGGAAAGCTCTCTGAGTTTGGCGAGCTTCTGCATCTCTCTTGGGGCAACAAGAAGAAACTCGACAAGGCCATTACTGACGAAAGCATAGACGAGCTCTACGATGTGGCAAGAAAGAACGGTGCGATCGGCGGCAAGATCCTTGGCGCCGGTGGAGGCGGATATCTGCTCCTTTTCTGTGACTTCGGCAAGAAGCACATTGTTGCAGAAAGGCTGGAGGAACTGGGCGGACAGATAGTCGAGTTTGGATTCGAGTTCAGAGGACTTGATACATGGGAGGTTGGGTGAGCCCTTGCCCGAGAGAACTTCTCTTTGTCCCCTTTGCAGCTCCGAAATCCTGAAGAATCTTCCCTTTGAATACCTCTATCTTTCTAAGAGGTTTCCCGCCGTCAAGTGCAGACGCTGCGGCGTCGCGTTTCTCTCCCGGAAGCCGAAGGAAGCAGAGCTCGAGATCATGTACGGAAAGTCTTATTTTGACGGCGACTTCAGATGTGGACATTCCGGAGAGTACTTTGGAAGTGAGATTCACATGAGAGCGGGGAACCTTGATACGCTCGGCAAGATAGAGGCTTCTCTCGGGAAGAAGGGAAAGATAATTGAGATCGGCTGCGCCGGAGGCTACTTCCTCAAGACTGCAATGGGCGAGGGATGGGAAGTCTTCGGAGTTGAGCCTTCTCCCGAAGCATCCAGATTCGCGTGCGAGGAGCTTGGACTGCCCGTCCACAAAGGAACTCTTTCGAGCGCCGGCCTTCCCGATGAAAGCTTTGATGCTGCTTTCCTGGGGGATGTCATCGAACACGTTGAATTCCCGCTCGACGATCTCCGCGAAGTGAGGCGAATTCTAAGACCTGGCGGCATATTGGCGGTCGCTGTCCCCACGTCGTTGGATACGCTCTCGAGAAGACTGGGGATGCTTGGCTACTCAATATCCAGGAGAAAGAAGACTCTCTTCTCGCCCCCGTACCACCTGATTGAATTCACGCCACGGACACTTGCCCTCTTCGTTGAAGCAGCCGGATTCAAAGTCAGGCGAACAATCGTCACGAAGATGCCTGCCAATCCAAGAAAATTCTCCGGTCCTGAAAAAGTATTGTTTACCTTGCTTGAGACATTGAACTCTTCTCTTACGCGACTGACCGGAATGTGGGGTGACAGAGTCTTTCTCCTGGGAGTGAGAGAGTAACAATTGAAAATAGCCATCATCGGTCCGGCTTTTCCTTTGAGGGGCGGCATAGCGCAGTATCTTGCCGTTCTCCACAGGGAGCTTGCAAAGAATCACGCCGTCGTGTTCATTTCATTCAGGAGGCAATATCCGCGGTTCCTCTTTCCCGGGACGAGCCAGCTTGAGCCGGGGAAGCCCAAGATAAAAGTGGATTCCTGCCGGATCATAGATTCTCTTAATCCCTTCACATGGATCAGAGCTTTCAGGATTGTCCATCGGGAAAAGGCGGACCTCCTTATTTTCAAATGGTGGACTCCGTTTTTTGGGCTCTGCTTCGGGACTATCTCTCTCTTGTCCAGACGATTCACGGGCTCGAGAGTCATCTTCATCTGCGATAACGCCATGCCTCACGAAAGAAGGCCCGGGGATAAAATTCTCACAAGATTTGCATTTTCGCAGGTGGACCGTTTCCTTGTGATGTCCGGTTTCGTAAAGAATGAACTGCTCAAGTTGAAACCACGCGCAGAAGTAAGAGAAGTCTTCCATCCTGACTATTCGTTCTTCGCAGCCGAGGCGGTTGACAGAGTGGCTGCGAGGCGTGAAGTTCAGGTTTCCGGAAACGTGATCCTCTTCTTTGGCTACGTGAGGCCGTACAAGGGGCTTGAGTTTCTCATTGAGGCCATGCCGCTCATACTCAGAGAGATTGACGCCACGCTGCTTGTCGTCGGCGACTTCTATGAGCCCGTCGAGAAGTACACGTCGATTGTGAAGAAGCTTGGAATTGGGGAGAAAGTGAAGATAATGTCAGGCTACATCCCTGACGACAAGGTTGGGCGGTATTTCAGCGCCGCGGATGTGGTTGTTCTTCCCTATACGTCGGGGACCCAGAGCGGCGTGGTCCAGGTTGCCTATGCGTTTGAGGTGCCTGCCGTAAGCACGAAGGTCGGGGGAGTTCCGGAGGCGATCAGTGACGGAGAAACAGGCCTCTTGGTTCCGCCAGGCGACAGTAACGCAATTGCAGAGGCTGTCATCAGGTTCTTCAAGGATGATCTTGGCCCTTCAATGAGAGAGAATATTCGTGCACACAGGGAAAAGTTCTCCTGGGCGAAGGTAGTGGAGGCAATAGAGAATTGAAAAACCTGGTCTTCATATTCCTCTTCTTTCTCTTCTTCTACGTACTCACATCCGGCGGTCACATCGTAAGCAGCGACGGGAACACGATGTTTCTTCTTACGAAGAGCATTGTCGAGCACGGAACCGTATCCGTTCCGTACGGGAATGCTTTTCCCGGAAAGGACGGAAGACTCTATACGAAGGCCGGCATAGGGCAGGCAATCCTTTCCATTCCTCTCTTCCTGGTTGGTAAGCTGGCCTCTGCTTTTGCACCTCCGGGAGCCGCTGAGTTTGTGCAAAAATTCTTCGTCTCGCTTCTTGCGGCTTTCTTCACGGCCGGGGCGTGCTTGATTCTGTTTCTCTTTGGCAGGGCTCTGGGATTCAATGGGCGAACGTCATTCATCGTGGCCTGTGGATACGGAATTTCGACTTTTGCATGGCCCTACGCAAAGTACTACACGGCAGAATCAATTCTGAGTTTCTTCTTCCTGAGCCTCTTCTACTTTCTCTACCGCGGAAGAAATGAGAGGAGATCGCTCTTTGTTTTTCTTGCCGGCATTTCGGGTTTCTTTCTCATCCTGGTGAAATCCGCTACGGTCGTTCTCCTGGTGCCTGCGTCAATATTTATGCTTGGGCCTGAGTTGCGAAAGAAATCGGCAAGCTTTTTCATTCCGGTCGCAGCCGGATTTGGAGCAATGCTTCTCTACAACTATGCAAGGTTCGGCTCGCCGTTCCAGAGCGGCTACATGAATGAGGGGACGCCCGCCGGCTTCTCGACCCCTATCCTTGTCGGATTGTACGGTCTCCTTTTGAGCTCCGGGAAAAGCGTTTTTCTCTATGCGCCAATACTCATTCTTTCTGTTTGTGGACTCGGACTTTTCCTGAGAAGAGAGAGATCACTCGCGATTCTTCTTACTGTGACCTTTGTGCTCAATCTTCTTCTCTACGCGAAGTTCAGGGCGTGGGCAGGGGACGGCAGCTGGGGACCAAGATACCTTCTTCCTCTCCTCGGGCCGATGTTGCTTCCGCTTCTCATGGTTCTCGAAGAAGGTCTTCCTGGAAAATCGCCTTCTTTAACCAGAGTCCTCTACAAAACGCTTTTTGTCATCGGCATCTTTGTCCAGATAGGCGGCGCGACAATCTACTATGGCTCGTACCTCAGGGAAATCGGTGAATATCCGTACACCAGGGAGTTCACGGACCCAAGGTTTCTTGCCGATTCGCACTTCAACCCAAGATTTTCCCCAGTAGCCGGGCATTGGGAGATGCTCAGGAAGAACGCCGGTTCAATCCTGAATGGGACGGAGAAGGAACTGTCTCTGAGCGCTTTGAGCCAGGAGGGCGGAAGAATCCCGCTTGGTGATGAAGAGAAAGAAAGTCTGATGGGAGGAATAGACTACTGGTTCTACTACTCGACGAGATTTGGTGTTCCCGGAAGTCTCAATCTTGCTCTGTTCGTCGTCATTTCTCTTCTCACGATATCGGCTTTCTATTTTGCCCGGAGGGGCCTCGGCTAAACGGGAAGGAGAAGGAGTCTGAAACTCTCGGTAATCATACCGGTTTACAACGAAGAGAGCACCATTGGGGAAGTGGTCGAGAGAGTCTCCAGGGTCCCGCTTGAAAAGGAGATGATAGTCATTGATGACGGCTCAACTGACAGGACCCAGGAAGTGCTGGCCAGGGAAAAGGAAAAGCTTGGCGGCGTTCTTCTTGTCCATGCCTCAAGAGTCAATTTCGGCAAGGGGGCGGCTATCAGAGTCGGACTCTCTTATGTCACCGGAGACATCGTGATAATCCAGGACGCAGATCTTGAGCTTGACCCGGAGGAGTACGAAAAGCTTCTTGAACCCATCATTTCGGGAAAAGAAGAAGTTGTCTATGGTTCAAGATTCTTGCGGAAGGTGGAGGGACTTCCATTTAGGAGCAAGATTGCAAATATCGTGCTCACGACCGCTGCAAACCTGCTCTACAGGTGCAATATAACGGATGAAGCGACTGCTTATAAGGTTTTCAGGACTGATGTCATAAAAAGCATAGAACTCAAGTGCAGGAGATTCGAATTCTGTCCCGAGGTGACTGCAAAACTCAGAAAGAGAGGGCACAGGATATTCGAAGTGCCCATCGGTTACCATCCCAGGACAACGAACGAAGGGAAAAAAGTAAGGTGGATCGACGGCGTGATCGCACTCTACACCCTTCTCAAATACAGGTTCGTCAACTGAGAATTCGGGGGAGCCGAACTGAGTCGGCTCCTCGGCACGGGGTCGGCTGCGTGGCAGTGTCGGAGGTGGCCGCATAGATGGCGCGTGGAATCGTGATGGCGAATGAGCCTTTGCTGGCTCCGCTCCGGGATGACCCATCTATGGCTCGCCAGGCGGGGAATCCTTACCCCTCCCAGCCTCTAAAGGGCTGGGTATCCCCACCTTGCTTGCCAAGATGGATTCCCCATCCCTCCCGCGTAAGCCAGCTCACGGCTCATCGCCACCACGCTCTTCCGTGCCGAGCAACCGGTCCCCGTGGGCCGCTAGCTGGGCCGAAGATATCGAGCGAATAGGACCTAATGGTGCCAAAACCGAGTGTGATTGCGATTGTTGTGACCTGGAACGGGAGGAGAGACACGCTCGAATGTCTCGAATCCCTCCGGCAGTCGAACTATCCGAGACTCCAGGTTATACTTGTCGACAATGGCTCGACGGACGGCACGCCGGATGCGGCCAGAGAATCCTACCCGGAGACCATCGTAATCAAGAACAATGAAAACCTCCTTTTCAGCAAGGGGGTCAATATCGGGCTTTCCTGCGGCTGCGAGATGGGCGGCGATTATTTTTTCCTCATCAACAGCGACGCGACGGTTCATACGGATTGTGTGCCAAATCTTGTCGATTCACTGGAGCGCGAACATGACACCGGGCTCTCCGGCCCGAAGATATTCTACGCCGGAACGAGAACGATATGGTCGGCAGGCGGGAGAGTTAGGCTTTGGGCAGGGATGACTTCACATATCGGGATAAGGCAGGCGGACTCCCAAAAGTACTCCCGGAAGGCTTTCGTTGATTACCTGACGGCATGCGCGCTTATGATCAGGAGGGAAGTCATCGGGAAGGTCGGAATGCTCGACGACAGGTATTCTATTTATGGAGAGGATGCTGATTTTTCACTCAGGGCAAGAGAAGCCGGATACACGCTCCTCTTCGTTCCGGAAGCAATCGCATGGCACAAAGTCTCATCGAGCTCGGGCGGCGGTCTAACCCCATTCAAAGCATACAATAGGGGAAAGAGCGGGATTTTCCTTTTCAGAAAATACGCGAAGTGGTACCACTTCCTAACAGCGCCTGTCTTTGGGCTTCTGGGACTTGTTGCCTTCTCATTGAAAAATCTTACTCCGGGAAATGCCAGAAATGTGCATGCTCTATGGAAAGGGGTCTTTTCTGGAATCCGTGCTGCCCTGAAACCCGGCCATGGCTTGAAAGAAGATCATGAAACCTGCCACTGGTGGAGCAGCCGAAATAGGTTCTGACCCTTGCCTGCATTCTCCGGGTGTATCCCGCAAGGGAGAGTTCACTTGGACGTCTCGGAAACCTGCACATGGATGAACATTTGTTCGTTGACGAAGTGCTGAATGACCTTCCGGCAGGAAGTCTTGTGCTTGACGCCGGATGCGGCGGCGGGAGTTTCAACTATGGGCTCTTCCCGCATCTCAGGATAGTCGGCGTGGACATACGAAGGAAAAACTGGAATCCGGGAGCGTCCTCAAATGTCAGCTTTGTTCTATCGGACCTGGTTTCTTTCCCGCTCAAGGATTCTGTCTTCGATTTTGTCGTTTGCCAGTATGTGCTTGAGCACATCGGTGATTTCTCCGGAACGATCGACAATCTCGTCTCATCAATCAAACCGGGCGGGAGGCTCTATCTTTCGTTTCCAAACTCCGCGTCTTTTGACGACAGGTTCTACCGCTTCGCAGGATTCTTCGCGAAATATGGAATGTTCAAATTCAGGAAGAGACTAGAGCATGTGCAGAAGCTTGACTTTCAAGGAGTCGTGAGAGAGTTCTATAGGAGAGGGCTCAGGCTTATTTCATTTGCCGAGGCGCCGTCGGGTTTCAGTTGGATGAATGATCCCAGGATCGTGCGGTTTCAGAAGGGTTTCATCAGCACTCTTTCGATCCTGAAACGGGCAGGGATAGACCTTGTGAGCAGAAGCAACTATCTAATGTTTTTCCAGAAGACAGGCGGGAGCGGGCTACGTCTTGTCTTTCATGTGTGCAGGTCATGCGGCAGGCACATCACGGAAGAAGCAAAAGACAAAATCTGGATTTGCCCGTTTTGTAAAGTGGAGAATCTCAAACTCTGACTGAACTATGCCGGGAATAAATCGCCGCAACGTTAGATGAGTTTCGGGAAGTCCGCAGGGGAGGGTGTACAGCTGAAAGGGAAAAAGAAAGTAGTCTCGATTGTAGGCGCGAGGCCTCAATTCATAAAGTGCGCTCAGCTCTGGAGACTCCTTCGGGAACATTTTGAGGAAGTGCTCGTTCACACCGGTCAGCACTATGATGACGCGATGTCGAGAGTCTTCTTCGAAGAGCTGGAGATACCGGAACCTGCGTACAATCTCGAGGTCGGGTCCGGTTCACATGGTTTCCAGACCGGCGAAATGCTGAAAAGAATTGAGCAGGTGCTCATTGACGAATCTCCGGCGCTCTCGATTGTCTACGGAGACACCAACTCGACTCTTGCGGGCGCACTCGCTTCATCCAAGATGGGAATAGACGTGGCCCACGTTGAGGCAGGCCTCAGAAGTTACGAGAAGAAGATGCCTGAAGAGATAAACCGCTGCCTGACGGACCATGTATCGGCGCTCTTGTTCTGTCCCACTGAAACGGCGGTTCAAAACCTGCACAAGGAAGGAATCTGGAGTGGAGTCCACTTCACCGGAGACGTAATGCTTGAAACTCTCGGGGAGAGGATCGTTGAGGCCGAAAAGAGAAGTGAAATTCTCTCTTCACTAAGTCTCTCAAAAAAAGGATACTTCTTGCTGACAGTGCACAGGGCGGAAAATACGGATGATCCGGAGAGGGTGCTCAAGATTCTCAATATGGCCGGAAAACTCGGGCGACCGGTCGTTTTTCCGGTTCACCCGAGGACAAGAAAGGTTATCAGCGGGATTTCCTTTTCGGCAAGCCCGCAGCTCAGGATGATTGATCCGGTGTCTTATCTGGACATGCTGGTCCTTGAGAAAAATGCTGCTGTGGTCCTGACAGATTCAGGTGGTGTACAGAAAGAGGCTTACTTTTTTGAAGTGCCGGTAGTTACACTGAGAAACAGGACTGAATGGGTTGAGACGCTCGAGGGTGGATGGAACACGCTCTGCGATGTTGATGAGGAAGAGATTGTCGATACTGTAAGGAGGGGTCTCCCCGGGACTCCGAGAAGACCCGAGCTTTTCGGAGTTGGGAGCGCAACAGGGAGAATAGTCAAGATTATCGGTGAGTTCCTAGGATAGGAACGGGGTTTCTTCCTCGACTCCAATCTTCCGAAGGAAAGAAGAGGAGGAGCTTTCATGAAACTCTCAGGAAAGAGAATACTTCTCACTGGCGGCGGCGGCTTCATTGGAAGCCATCTTGCTGAGAAACTTGTCAAAGAAGGAGCCAAAGTCAGAGTCTTCCTGAGATACACTTCAAGAGGCGAGAGGGGTTTTCTGTCGGATTCCGGGCTCGAAGACAGGGTTGAGATTATCCATGGAGATCTCAAGGACAGTGACGCAGTCAAGAAAGCCATGGACAAGACGGATGTTGTTTTTCACCTGGCCGCGCTCATCGCAATTCCTTACTCGTACAAGCATCCCCTGGATGTCGTCGAGACCAATGTGGTCGGGACTCTCAACGTGCTTAATGCCGCAAAAGAAGTCGGAGTCGAAAAGATTGTTCACACTTCGACAAGTGAAGTCTATGGCTCGGCCCTCTATGTTCCAATTGACGAGAAACACCCGCTCCAAGGCCAATCGCCCTATTCGGCCAGCAAGATAGGAGCCGACAAGCTTGCCGAGAGCTTCCATCTTTCGTTTGGCCTTCCGGTCGCGACAATAAGGCCTTTCAACTGCTATGGACCAAGACAATCGATGCGCGCAGTCGTGCCTACCATCATCACCCAGGCCTTGAAAGGAATCGAGGTGAAGGCCGGCTCCCTTCATCCTACGAGAGACTTCACCTTTGTCGCGGACACTGTTGATGCCTTTCTTAGAATCGCAGAGGATGAGAGGTCCGTCGGAGAGGTAATGAACATTGGGACTGGGACTGGAATCTCGGTCGGAGAACTGGTGAAGAAGATAGGGGAACTCGTCGGAAAGGAGCTTGTCGTCACGGAGGCGAAGGAAAGGGTCAGGCCCGAGAGAAGTGAGGTCCAGCGGCTCGTCGCCGATTCAAGCAAGGCAAGGGAATTGCTTGGTTGGGAACCGAAAGTCTCGCTGGATAAAGGTCTCAAGGAAACCATCAAATGGTTTTCCGAGAACATGGGCCGGTTCAGACCCTGGGAATACGTTGTGTAAGGGAGCTTTGGCGAGTTGACCGAGATCGAGCGAGGTGATTCGTGAAAACTATTGTGCTTGCAGGGGGCAAGGGAACCAGGCTTCTTCCACTCACAACGGTTCTTCCCAAGCCGCTTCTCCCGGTTGGTGACTATCCGATCCTGGAAATAGTCATAAGGCAGCTCAAGAAGCAGGGATTCACCAAAATCACTCTTGCGGTCGGCTATCTGTCCCATCTCTTTGAAGCTTACTTCGGGGATGGAAGCAAGTGGGGTGTTGAGCTTGAGTATTCAGTTGAGAGAGAGTCCCTTGGGACAGCCGGTCCAATTTTGCTTGTCAAGGACCTCAGTTCAACATTTCTTGTGATGAATGGGGACCTTCTCACAACGCTCGATTTCAACAGGGTCGTCGAGTATCACAAGAAGAAAGATGCTGTTCTTACAATTGCCCTTCAGGAGAGGTCTCATCAAATCAACCTCGGATATGTTGAGCGCGACGGGAAGTACAACATTACAGGATACATTGAGAAACCAGTTCATCGCTACGAGGTTGGCATGGGTATCTACGTTTTTGAGCCCGAGGCCCTGAGCTATATCAAGAAGGGGGAGAAGGCTGATTTCCCTGAGCTTGTCTTGAGATTGATCGGAGATGGCAAGAAGGTGGTTGGCTACCCGTGCAGCGATTTCTGGCTGGACATAGGAAGACACGAAGAATACGAGAAGGCCCAGAATGAGTTTGAAAAACTCAAACACCTCTTCTTCTAGATCGACTCAGAAACCGCGGCGCCGTAGCCCAGGTTCCCGTGACCCAATTCACCCGCGCCGGCGGCCACACAGTCGAGGCCCCGCCAACCCAATTCCTCTTGCCTGCCCTTCCGTTGGGAAGGAAGAGGTGGAAGCCCTCAAGAACGTCATTGCTTCCGGATGGTTGAGCCAGGGCGAGCAGGTGGAGAAGTTCGAGAGGAAGTTTGCCGCTTACGTGGGGGTTGAACACGCTGTTGCCTTCATGAACGGCACAGTCGCCCTTCACTCAATCCTTCTTGCGCTCGGGATCGGCCGCGGAGATGAAGTAATCGTCCCATCGCTCACATTTTTCTCGACTGCCACTTCCGTTATCCATGCAGGCGGGACGCCCGTCTTCGCTGAAGTCGATCCGGAGAGCTTCAACCTGGACCCATCGGATGTCGAGAGGAAGATCACCAAGAAAACAAAGGCCGTGATGCCGGTACACTATGGGGGACAACCGGCTGATATGAAGGAGATACTCGAAATAGCCGGATTGCGAAATCTTCTTGTCATTGAGGATGCAGCCCAGGCGCATGGAGCTTCCTATAAAGGGAAGAAGGCCGGTTCTTTTGGAGATGCGGCGATGTTCAGTTTCACTCCGACAAAGAACATCACGGCAGGTGAAGGCGGTATGGTCACTACCGGCGATGGCTCGCTTGCAGCCAAGCTCAGACTTCTGAGAAATCACGGACAGGAGAAGCAGTACCATCATGTCGTTGTCGGTTACAACTACAGGATGACCGAGCTCCAGGCAGCGGTAGGAATCGAGCAGCTTAAGAAGCTTGATTCAATCAACAAGAAGAAGAATGTAAACGCCAGGTATCTCAGTGAGAAGCTGTCAAAGTTTAGCGGAATCGTGCCGCCCGCAATCAAGAATGACAGGACGCATCCCTTCACGCTCTATACCTTGAAGATCGAAGAAGCTCTGACCGGTTTCTCGCGCACGGAGCTGGCGGAATGGCTTGGGAAAAAAGGCATCTCTTCAAAAGTCTACTTTCCTCCGGTCCACCTTCAGCCTGCACTGAGATATCTCGGATACGGGCCCGACTCTCTGCCGATAACAGAAGGACTCGCTGCGAAGATATTGTCGCTTCCATGTCATCCTTCGCTGAAAAGAGAAGATCTCGAATTCATTGTATCCAGCGTCGAGGCGCTCTGGAAAAGCAAGAGATGATTTCCATGCTCCGGCCAATTCGGGCGTCCACCTTGACCACCGATAGAAGTAATGCTTTTGGAATCCAAGAGATGAGTTCCTCGCCCCAGCTGACTCCGGGATCCGCCTCGACCGCCGACGGACACCGCTGTCAGCATCACGAAGAAATAACCTTTTTGCCCGAGGCTCCTTCCCATGAAAAGTGTTCCACTTAGGACATCGGTCGTTATACCTACCAGGAACAGGCCCGAAGAACTCAAAAGGTGCTTGGCGTCGATTGCGAAGCAGACCAGGCTGCCCGACGAGGCAATCGTTGTTGACTCGTCGGATGGCGCGCCATTCGAGCAGGAGCTCAAGACAGACTTTCCAGATCCTGGATTCCGCCTCGTGTTCCTGAGAAGCAAGCCCGGGCTTTCCCTTCAGAAGAGGGTCGGGATAGAAAAAGCCACTGGAGATGTGATTTTCTTCTTCGATGATGATGTAGTCCTCGAAGACGGCTTCATTTTGAGTCTGCTCGGCGTCTTTGAGCAGGATGAAAGAGGCGAGATAGCGGGGGGAATGGGGACAATAACAAACCTTCCTCCGAGAAGAAGAGGACTCAGGAGCCTTTTGAGGAAAGCATTCTTTCTCCCTGATTTCGGCAGCGGCAAGTTCAAGAGGTCAGGCTTCCCGACATTCGTTCACGACAGAAAAGTCAGGCAAGAAGTCGAATGCCTTTCCGGCGGACTCACTGCATACAGAAGAAAAGTTCTCGATGAAATCAGACCCGACGAGGATCTTGCCAGGGGGAGCTACATGGAAGACGATGACCTCTCGTACAGAATCTCGAGAAAGTACAAACTCGTATATGAGCCCTACGCAAGACTTGCCCATCTTCCTTCAAAGAGGGAAAGGCCGGACAATCGCGAGGCAAAAAAGACCCTTGTCATCAATCACCACTACCTGTTCAAGAAGAATTTCCCTCAGGACTCTGTAAGCAAGTTGGCGCATTCGATATCGATTCTTGGCCTAATACTGGACCAGATCCTCGCCGGAAGCCCGAGAGGAACAGTTGGTGTTATCGAAGGAATACTTCAAGTAATCTGCAGGAGATGACTCCGCAACACTATTGTCCAGACTCTGAGGTCACCTTTTTTCCTGGGTGAACGATTTTTGACCTTGTGTTATACTTTCGGCAGTGAAGATAACTCTGGTTCAACCCAAAGCTTACCGGCATAACCCATCGTTTGTCTGGGAACCCCTGAACCTCGGCTACCTCGCGTCTTTTCTCAAGGCCAACGGCTTTTCAGACGTCTCCATCAGAATCTCGGCCTTCGAGGATGCGGATGCGATTGCAATGGCCTGTGCCGAATCGGACATTGCAGGGATTACCGGGACGTCCCCCATGTTTTCCGACGGCATGAACATTGCTAGGAAGGCAAAGAGACATAATCCCAATCTGAAGATTGTGTTTGGCGGCACTCACGCCACGGCGTGCACTGAATCCGTTCTCCTCAATGATGAAGTCGATTTTGTGGTAAGAAACGAAGGCGAACTCACGCTTCTTGACCTTGTTCGAACACTTGAAGGGAACGGAGATGTGAAGAACGTGCTGGGGATTTCATACAGGGACGGTTCGGGAATACGGTCGAATCCACCAAGACCTCTTGTCAAGAATACTGACGAGCTTCCGCCCCCGGACAGAAAGCTCTTCGACCAGGAGAAATTCATCCGGACATCATCCCAGGCCGGAAAGAGAACGATCTGGGTGTTGTCCAGTAGAGGCTGTCCCTACCGCTGTACATACTGTGCGTCGCATACGGTCTGGACGCGAATGTGGCGACCGCGGTCTCCCGAAAATGTCATCAAAGAAATAGAAGAGCTTGTGCGTGATTACGGAATTGAGCATGTGAATTTCTCCGACGATACGTTCACAGTGACAAAGGAAAGAACTATTGAGTTTTCGAGGAAACTGAAGGAATCAGGACTCAAGATTACTTGGGGCTGCAATGTCCACGTGAACACGGTTGATAGAGAAACGTTTGTGGAGATGGCCACTGCCGGTTGCAGTGAAATCTGGATGGGAGTTGAGAGCGGCTCACCCGAAATACTCAAGGAGCTGAAGAAGGGAAGCACGATCGAGCAGATTGCGGAGGCATTCAGAGCGTCAAAAGGTCTCACAATGAAGAGGCACGCATATCTCATGGTCGGCGCTCCCGGCGAGAGCAGGGAAAGCATCGTTGAGACAAAGAAACTTCTTGCCAGGCTTGAGCCCGATTTTGCAGCCGTCACAGTCTTCACGCCCTACCCGGGATGCGAAGTATATGATTACGCGAAGCAGAAACAGTTTGTCAGCGACAACATGGACTGGTCAGCAATCGACCTTCATCAAACTGTCGTTATGCCCACCCGGTATCTGACCAGAGAAGAATTGGAGGAAGAACACATCCGGTTCGTAAGAGAGCTTGAGCCCTACCGGAGAATGCTCAAGTTTTCTGTGACTGATTTTCTGGGTCGGGTAGCCATGCGCTTCTGGACAACGCCTCCGTCAGGATATGGGAAGCTCTTCAAAAAGTTCCTTTCTTATGTGAGTGCGCGAAGACTCAAGCCCCGGTCTTGATGAAAAACACGATGCTAGTGTGGGAGACAGGGACTACTTGAAACTCTGCTACCTTGCAGTAGGGGACAGTATCCACACAAAACGGTGGCTCTCGTTTTTCAAGAAAAGAGGCCACGACGTCTATCTCATGACATCCGTCCCAGGGAATATCGGGGGAATAACTGAAATCGACATTTCGCTTCGTCCCTTCCCGAGGACAAGCGCCTACAAAAACCTGCCAAAGATAAAGAGAATCTTGAAGGAGATATCGCCGGACATTCTCCACTCACATTACGTGACTCAGTACGGCTGGGCCGGGGCGCTCGCGAATTTCCATCCTTTTGTGCTCACGGGCTGGGGCTCAGATATGTTTCTTGAGCCGTACAGAAGACGGCTGAACAAGTTTCTATTCGGCTACACCGCGAGAAAGGCCGATCTCATAACGACCGAGACAGAAAGGGGAAGAAGTGCATTTCAGGCGGCAGGTGTTCCGAAGGATAAGATCGAACTGATTCACTGGGGTGTTGACCTCGAACTTTTCCGGCCGGGAATCGATGCACGCTCGCTTCGGCAGGAGTTAGGACTTGGCGATGGCCCAGTAGTGTTCAGTCCAAGAGCGATGAAAGCACTTTTCAACGTTGAGACCATTCTTCGTGCATTCCCAAGAGTTCTGAAAGAGTTCCCCTCGGCAAAACTTGTCTTGAAAGGCCCGCGCTCTCAGGAATCCAAGGATTCATTCTGCCTTGAGATGGAGAGAATTGCTGGGGAGCTCAAGATAGGCGGCTCTATTGTTTTCCAGGAAGAAGTTCCTTACGACAAAATGCCACTCTATTATTCGGCTGCCGATGTTGTGGTGTCCATACCGGATAGTGACAGCATGCCAATAAGTGTTCTCGAAGGGATTGCCTGCGGTGCAGTCCCGGTACTAAGTGACCTTCCTTCGGTGCGTGAATGGTTTACCCCGGGCGTGAATGCTATCTTTCCGCGAGACAAGTCGCCGGAATCCCTGGCTGATTCGATACTGACTGTGCTGAAAAACGAGCCAACGAGAAACAGTAGCCGGGAGGCAAACTACTCGCTCGTCAGGGAGAAAGCCGATCATGCACAGTGGATGCTGAAGATGGAGGGGCTGTACGAGGGACTGGTGGGGCGCCCCTCACCCTAACCCTCTCCCCAGAGGGGAGAGGGTGATAGAGGGCTTGAGGTTCCCCTCACCCTGACCCTCTCCCCAATGGGGAGAGGCTGGTGAGGGGCATGAGGTGAAGCTTTGGACGTAATAGTCCTTTCTGAGATCAAGTGGAGTTACATGAGGACGAGGAAGCACTATCTCCTCTCGAGATTCCCGAAGGACTGGCGCATCTTCTTCTTTGAGCCGTTCGCAAAGGGAAGGAAGAGCTCGCTCTTTCCGGGGAGAGACGGCAACGTGACCTTCGTCACCGTGCCGGTGCTGAAATCAGGCACACGGCTCCGTCTCTACAATGCAGCGGTTGAACGCAAGGTTGTGAGGGGAGCCGTCTCTTTTCTTACGCTCGCCTGCGTGAGATTCTGGATGGCGGTTCTCCGGGTCAGGAGACCGGCATTCTGTCTCGTCTCCAACGTGCTCTTCCTGCCAGTGGCAAAATCACTCAAGCCTCTCCCGGTGTTCTACGACTGCAACGATGACCCCGTTCACTTTCCTTCCTCAAGGAAATGGGTCGCCGGCTGTTTCAGGGAGCTCATAGCCATTTCGGACATGGTCTTTGTGTGCTCGAAGGGTCTCATGGTGCTGGCGAAGAGCATGGGGGCGAAGAATCCAGTCATGGTTGGAAACGGCGTTGATCTTGAACTCTTTGCGGGAAGAGTCGGACCTGACGACATCCCCGGAGATATCGGGTCCAAGAAGAAGCCGATTCTCGGTTATGTTGGCACATTTTCCGAATGGTTCGATACGCATCTTCTGGAAGAACTCTCGCGAAATTTCCCTCAATGTTCATTGATCATTGTCGGCCCCGTGGCGCTGGGAATGAGGGAGCAGCGAAAAAGGCTTGAAGAATCAACGCGGAATGTCTATTTTCTAGGGGAAAGGAAGGCAGGAGAGTTGTCCAGGTATCTCGGGCCGATGGATGTCTGCCTCATTCCTTTCACAAAGAACGAATTCACACGATCGCTCAATCCAAACAAGGTCTATGAGTACATGGCTTCCGGGAAGACGACTGTCAGCCTGAACTACTCGGAAGATCTTGAACTGCTGAAGGACTTCATCTACCTCGCGGAGGATGAGGACGAGTTCATAGAGCTCGTCAAACTCGCCCTTTCCTCTCCCAGGGATCCGGAGCTCCTCAGGAAAAAGGCGGAGGAGAATAGCTGGGACAGGAAGGCGGCTCAGATGCTTGGAGCCATCGATGAGTTCTTCGGAAGAAAAGGAGCAGGCAGATCACAGGTGAGCGCTTGAAATGGCCAAGAAGAAGCTAAAAGAAAAGAAGCACCAGGAGCACGGCATAAAGGCGAGGAAACCCGATATGTTTGAAAAGCATCTTGTGCTTTTCTCGCTGCTCGCACTCTTTATCCTGTTTCTGGTCTTCTTCTATCAATTCATTTTCTTCAATAAAATCTGGACCTCTCCTGATGCTCAGGCGCCGGCGGGCTTCAGCGCCCTTGGAGAGGAATCAATCAAGAAGGATCACACCTATCCGTTCTGGAATCCCTATGTTTTCTGCGGGATGCCTTCCTATGGAAGCCTGACCTATAATCCTTATGTCTACTTTCCAAATCTCATTCTTGACGCGGTCGCTTTCCTCATCCCTCTTCCGGAGATGACATGGCTTCTCATGTACTACTTGCTTGGCGGGATTTTCCTATTCCTTTTCCTGAGAGATAGAAATGTCCATCCGTTGGCCTCCCTTTACGGTGCTTCAGTATTTCTTTTCACGCCGAACCTGATTGCTGTCGGCGCGTTTGGACACGGCAGTCAATTGATTACTGCGTCCTTCATACCTCTTCTGCTTTTCCTGGCCGCAAGACTGATCAAGACAAGAAAGATTCTCTATCTTGCGCTTCTGGGAATGGTTTCAGGATTTCAGCTTCTGAGAGGCCATGTCCAGATTGTCTATTACACCTGGCTCATGATCGGGCTTTATGCGGTCGTAGAACTCATCGCTGAACTCAGGACTTCAAATCCGAAAGGCAGGGCCCTCGTGGGTTTCTCCATGGTTTTCCTGGCACTTCTCTTGGGCATGGCTCTTTCTGCTTTCCTGTACCTTCCGGTTAATGACTACAGCAAGTACTCGATAAGAGGCGGTGCCGAAGGCGGCGGAGTCGGGCTCAAGTATGCGACGTCCTGGTCGTTCAGTCCGCTCGAAATGCTCACTTTCATTGTGCCCTCGTTCATGGGATTCGGCGGACAGACCTACTGGGGAACAATGCCCTTCACCGACTATCCGAACTACATGGGACTCCTTCCCCTTCTTCTGGCAGCGGCCGCCCTGATCTTTATCAGGACAAGATGGACGGTTTTCTTCCTGCTTCTTTCATTTTTTTCTCTCCTTGTTTCTTTCGGAAAACATTTCGAAAGTCTCTATTCCCTGCTCTATGACCACCTTCCTTATTTCAACAAGTTCAGAGTTCCCGTGATGATCCTCGTCCTGGTTCAGTTCTCGGTTGCCTGTCTTTCCGGGATGGGTCTCAATCTCATAATCTCCAGGCAGAAGGAGCAGAACGGGATCAGGAAGCTTGCTCTCTACGGCGCAATAGCGCTGATTGCGGTCGCATTTATTTTCGGTGTGGCGAAGAGCTCATTCCTCGTGAGCTATGACAATCTGGCAAGGTCGGTAAGGAGCGATTTTCCGCAGCAGCTGGTCGACAGCGCCTTCGACATGGCCTCGTCTGACCTCATCAAGGTTTCAGTCATAGCTGCATTCGGTCTCGCAGGAATATTCTTTTTCTTCAAAAGGTGGATAGGTCAGCGTACGCTGGTTCTATTTCTTCTTATCGTCCTTGCCATTGACCTCTGGTCGATTGACTACAGGATAATGCAGCAAAGAGTAGGCGATGTGAAATCGATCGACCCGAAGATCGGAAGAGACGATGTCGTGGAGTTTCTTGAGAAGGACAAGACCATTTACCGGATTCTCCCGCTTAGTCAGACCGAGTTCCAGACAAACAGATACACGGCATTCAAGATCCAGAGTGTGGGCGGGTATCATGCTGCAAAGCCGAAACTCTACCAGGATTTCCTTGAGAAAGTCGGCCTCAATGACCTGAGGACGTTGTCGATGATGAATGTGAAGTACTTTGTGGCCGATGAACCACTCGGGGGGCAGGTCCCGGGGCTTTCTCTGGTTTTCGACGGATCGAAGAAGGTTTATCTTAACGAAGCTTGTCTGCCGCGGGCTTATTTCGTGGAGAACGCTGTCTATGTTCCTAATGAACTGGAAGTCTGGGACAGGGTAAAGAGAGCGGACTTCAATCCGTGGAGAGAGGCAATTGTAGCCGGAACCTCGGATTTCAGGGTTGACGCGACCGGCACGGCGCTTTTCACGAAATACGGATTTAATGAGCTCCGGATAGACCTGGATACGAGCGGAAATTCATTCTTGGTTCTGTCGGATCTGTTTTATCCTGACTGGAAGGCGTACCTTGACAATCGTGAGGTGCCGGTCTACAGAACAAACGGCATGTTTCGGGGAATTCAGGTCGGGCCCGGGAAACACGCCCTTGTCATGAGATACGAGTCACCTTCGTTGAGATTGGGCATCTTTGCCAGTCTTGCTTCCGGCGCCGTCATAATCATCCTTCTCGCATTCTCTCTTGTTCTTCAATTGATGAAGGCCAGAAGGGAGAAACAGGCATAAATGAAGATAACTGTCGTCATCCCTACCTATAACGAAAAAGAAAACATCCGTAGTCTCCTCTCGAGAATTCTCCAGCTTCCGCATGAAATCAACGTGCTAATTGTCGACGACAATTCACCTGACGGGACAGGCGAGATCGGCGAAGAGTTGGGAAAGGCTGACGGCAGGATACGTGTTCTCCATAGGGAGCGTAAGATGGGTTTGGGCTCTGCCTACGTGGCGGGGTTCCGCCAGGCCCTCAATGACGGGGCGGATGTCGTGATGGAGATGGATGCAGACTTCTCCCACGACCCCTCAGAGATTTCCAAGCTCATCGGGGCGATGGACGACTGCGATCTGGTCCTGGGATCAAGATACATTCATGGAGTCACGGTCGTGAACTGGCCCTTGGGAAGGCTGATCCTGAGCTACATGGCGAATGTCTACACAAGGGTTATCACCGGACTCCCGGTCCGCGACGCAACCGGCGGTTTCAAGGCATTCAGAAGGAAAGTTCTGGAAAGCATAGACCTCTCAAGGATCCACTCTGACGGATACTCTTTCCAGATAGAAATGAGCTATCTGGCATGGAGGAACGGATTCAAGATAAAAGAGATTCCGATAACTTTTGTGGACAGGAGAGTCGGAATCTCTAAAATGTCGAAGAGAATAATTTGGGAAGCCGTCTGGCTGGTGTGGAGACTCAGGCTTCAGGAACTCTTCGGCAGGGCATGACCGCGTTATGGAACTCAGCATTGTCGTCGTCAACTATGAGACTCCAGAACTGCTCAGGAATTGTCTCGCCTCAATCCTGGATTACCCGCCATCCTCCGAGTATGAGCTTCTTGTAATAGACAATTCGAGAACGCACGGTTCGGCAGCACTCGTCAGGAAAGAGTTCCCATCTGCAAAGCTCATCTCGAACCCGGCCAACATAGGTTATGGAAGAGCCATAAACCAAGCCATAGGGCTCACAGATTCCTCTTACCTGCTAGTGCTCAATCCCGACATAACCGTGACCGGCGGCGCAATAGACGGGCTTGTCTCACAGATGAAACTGGACAAGAGAATCGGGATCTGCAGCGCAAAGCTGCTCAATCCCGACGGCACACTTCAGTATTCCGCGCGAACTTTCTACACTCTGAAAACGATTCTCCTTCGCAGAACTTTCCTCGGGAGGATCTTTCCGGATAGTAAGGCAGTACGACAGCACCTTATGATGGACTGGGACCACTCGGGCACAAGGGCTGTGGACTGGCTCATGGGTGCGTGCCTCCTGGTAAGGAGAGAGGCCATAGGAGATGTAGGGCCTGTCGATGAGAGGTTCTTTCTCTATTTTGAGGATGTTGACTGGTGTTACAGAATGAACAAGCGGGGCTGGAAGATAACGTATGTTTCCGATTCCGTGATGGTTCACCATCACAGGAGAGAAAGCGCAAAGCTGTTCGGAAAAGGCATTGCCTACCACGTGAGGAGTCTCCTCCTGTTCTACGAGAAGTGGAGTTTGTTTCTCTATCTCCTTAAGAAGAACAGGGAAGCCATGGGAAAGGGAATGCTTTTTCTCGTGGATATCCTGGCGATCAACGCTTCGTTTTTTGTCGCCTACTTGCTCAGAGCGGCGCTGGGTTTTGCGTTTGCGAAGCCACATTTTCCGCTTTATATGTACGGAACATTCCTGGTTGTCACCAATGTTGTAACGCTTGCATCCCTCCGGATATCCGGACTATACGGTAAAGCCGAGAGAGGCGACTGGGTTGATGAGCTCTTCGGGATGGGGAAGTCTGCGCTCGCAGCCTGCCTTGTGCTTATGGCAAGCACATATCTCCTCTACACGAAGTCATATTCAAGATTCGTTGTGGCCCTCCTCTGGCCCCTCATGACTATTCTTCTGACTCTCGGAAGGGCCGCTCTAAGAAAGGCAGGGCAAAGGGGATTCGGCCCGTACTTCGCCGGGAAGCGAATTCTCCTTATCGGGAAAACAAAGTCTATTGATGAGATGTGGGAAAGGAGAGAAGCTGCAAAGGCTGAGGGTTACGAGTTCTTGAGGCCGCCGAAGGCGAAGGAGTTTTACGTGGGCCCTGACGGAAGCCCTAACGACCTCATCTCACTCGTACTCGATGAGAGAATTCAGGAAGTTGTATTCCCTCAGGAGTGGACAGATGACCCGACCGATTTCTATTCGGCGCTTGCCCGTCGGGGAGTCAAGGTGAGGATTCTGAGCGAACCTTTCCACATCTTGACGTCCAGAACCAGGGTTGAACCGCTTGCGGGCATACCTCTTTTGACCATAGACGGAGCAACATTCTGGAACGGAAAGAGCGCCTCCAAGAGAATTTTTGACTTTATCGTCGGAACCATCGGATTGATCCTGTTCTCACCGCTTTTTCTTTTCAGGCTTCTCTCGGCTTTCATCACCGGCAAGAAGGGATTCAACGGGGTACAGAAGGTCGGCAAGGGAGGTGTCCTGTTCACGCACTATGATCCAGCCGGTGGAAGCTTGAGACTCCCATTCTATCTCGTGAACGTCGTAAGGGGAGAGCTCAGCCTTATAGGTCCTTCGGCGCTTTCAAGGGAAGAGTGGGACGAGCTTGGATCTGAAGCAAGAGAGATACTCTCACGCGTCAGGCCTGGGGCATTCCCAGCGTGGCGGGGAAGCATCGGCAGGAGTTTTCTCAAAGGAGAACGGCTCGAGCTTGACATGTCTTATGTCCGAAGGTGGAGTTTCTTCGAGGATTTGAAAACGCTGGTCAGGGCTGTCGCGAGAAGAAGGATCGTTCCGCTGTCAATTATTCCCCTTCTTTTCTTGTTTTCACAGAAGAGCGAGGCCGTGCCATGGAGTTCCTACGTTAATTCCAACTGCATAAAATCGGTTGCCAGTGAGGGACTGTATCTATGGTGTGCGACGACAGGCGGCGTATCCAGGTTCTCGATTCTGGATTCAACCTTTGCGAAGATCAATGTCGTTGATGGTCTTGCAAGCGAGAAACTCACTGCAGTTGCTATCGACGATGACGGGAACAAGTATTTCGGGACCGAAGCATCCGGAATCTCAATGTACAGCCAGAATGGCACCTGGCGTCTCATAGAAGATGTTGATGGACTTCCTTCGAACAAGATTACTTGCCTTCTCACTTCTCACGACAGCCTTTGGGTGGGCACCGCGGACAAAGGCGTTGTTCTTCTCATAGGTTTTCAGAATCCAGCTATCCATGATTTCGTCAACACTTCCGGCAAGATCCCCTCGAATCAAATAAACACTCTTTTCAAGGCGAGAAACGGCATCTATTGCGGAACATCCGCCGGAGTTTCTTTCTTCGACGGAAGCTCCTGGAACTTGATGAACACAGGGCTCGGAAACAAGAATGCTACCTCCTTTGCCGCAAGCCCTGAGACTGTGTGGGTCGGCTGCGGCACCGTTGGATTTGTCAGCGGCGGGGTTTACAAACTGTCCGGCTCCGGATGGCAGGCCATCGGATTCTGGGGAAATGTTACGAGCCTTGTGCGGGGCACCTCTTCGCTTCTGATCGGATCGAGAGACAAGGGAGTCTATAGGCTTTATGCCGGCACATTTACCGATATCAGCTCAGGTCTGCCGTCTACCGAGGTGCTTTCGCTATATACCTCTGATGGACTGACGGTCTGGGCAGGTACTGCCAAGGGGCTTTCATTCTACGATGGAAGTGCGTGGACCAAGTTTATCTCGGAGGGGCCGGTTGGCACTAACATTAACGGGCTTGCACTCGAAGACGGGACAATCTGGACTGCTGCTTTCCTGGGCGGTGTCGATTCGTTTGATGGAAAGACCTGGAGGCATTTCGGCAAAAACGAAGGCCTTTCCAATGATAATTATTTCTTCAGCGTGTTTGTGGATTCAAGAAAGAACAAATGGCTTGGCGCATACGGTATCGGACTGGATAGAATTCTCGCTGATGGAACTATCGATCACTATACGCCCGCCTCGCAGACGGTGACCAACGAGAATATCATGTCCATCGAGGAGGATCCTTCGGGGAACGTCTGGTTTGGTGAAGATTCAAGAGATGAGCCGCTCACGGAACCCATCGTCATACGCTCCTCGGATGGAGCCTGGAGTCATCTCATGATTGGAATCTATCCAATCTCCTCAAACAAAATAAAGGCGATTGCCTTCAGGGATGGGGGAAAAGAGAGATGGATTGGTCATTATGCAAACGGGGTTGATGTTTGGAGTATTAGCGATCTTGCAAATCCTTTCGCGGTAGGATCATGGACGCGCCTCACATATGAAAACGGAGGACTTTCGGAAAACTCTGTGACGAGCATCGTCAGCTATGGTGACGAAGTCTGGGTAGGCACGGCCTCCGGAATAACGGTGATCAGGGACCTTACCAAGTTCAGAGTTTACACCAAGGAGACCGATGGCCTTCCGTCCTCTAATGTAACGGACATCGCAGTCGACAAGTTCGGAAACAAATGGGTGGCCACTGATCGTGGTCCTGCAAAAATAATGGCGGACGGGACTGTTGCCAGAAGCTTCACGTCTCAGTGGATTGTGAACTCAAACGTGAAATGTGTTGCTGTCAACGACGAGACCGGCGAAGTGTGGTTTGGAACCGAAGACGGGATAAGCCGCTATCAGGCCTGGGAGCCGCGCCCCGGCGTCGGGGGGGCATACGTTTATCCAAATCCGTTGGATCTGGCATCCGGGACGAAGAGCCTGAGGGCCCGGGGTTTCCAAGGACTGATCAGCGGCAAAATTCTGACCATCGCAGGGGAAGTGGTCTGGACTTTCGGCGACAAGGGTGAGGGAGAGCCAATCTGGGACGGCAAGAACACTGAAGGAAGACCGGTCGCAAGCGGTGTCTATGTGGTCAGACTCCATGCCGGCGGTGAGACTGTGCTGCGCAAGGTAGCTGTTCTGCGTTAGACAAGGCAGTGGTTGAAACTTGGACTTCAGGCGACTTCCATTGAGATACGTCATATTTGAACGAATGATCACGTTGTCCAGTCTGCAGGCATTGTGGAGATCTCGTGAATAAGGAAACAAGGGTTCTGATAATCGGAGCAGGCGAGGCTGGAGAAATGGCAGTCTCCGAGATGTTCTCGCACCCGGAGCTTCTGCTGGTCCCTATCGCCTTCGTGGACGACGATCCACAGAAACAGGGAAAGAAGGTGAAGGGGATTCCCGTGCTGGGCGGCAGGGAAGAGATCGCAGGGCTTGCCGGCAAACTCTCAATCGATGAGATTCTCATTGCCATCCCGTCGGCGACCGGGAAGGACATAAGGACGCTCGCCAGGTACTGCGAGAAAGCGAAGGTCAGATTCAAGATCGTCCCGGGAATCAGGGAGATCATCCGCGGCGACTTCACCATCAATCAGATAAGAACCGTCGAAAGCGATGACCTCCTCGGCAGAGAGACTGTAGAAGTGGATCAATCGAGTCTCAGGAACTACCTTCTGGGCAAGAAGATTCTTATCACGGGCGCCGGAGGTTCGATAGGGTCAGAAATACTGAAGCGCGTCCTTTCTTTCGAGCCGGAGGAAGTCGTTCTCTTCGGACGAGGAGAAAACAGCATCTTTGAAGCTGAGGCCGATGTCCGCTTGGCCTCCGGGAAAACCCGCCTTCTGCCGGTGATTGCCGATCTGAAGGAAAGGCGGGTCGTCGAAAAGACGGTCTCACGCCACAAACCGGATGTTGTATTTCATGCTGCCGCACACAAACATGTGCACCTGATGGAGCTTCATCCTGTTGAGGCGGTGAAGAACAATCTTCTCGGCACGAAGTTCCTGATAGACAGCTGCATCGGAACCGGGACCGAGAGGTTTGTGATGCTCTCAACCGACAAGGCGGTCTCTCCCGCATGTGTCATGGGCGCAACCAAGAAGCTGGCAGAGTTCTTTCTTGGAGAACGGGCTAAGGGTACTCACTCCACCAAACTCATGGCCGTAAGATTCGGAAATGTGCTTGGGACGCGCGGCAGTGTTGTCCCGGTCTTCAAGAAACAAATATCCCAAGGTGGGCCTGTGACCGTCTCGGATGCAAGTGCAACGAGATACTTCATGACCGTGAAAGAAGCGGTTCTGCTGGTTCTTCAGGCCGGAGCGATCGGGACAGGCGGCGAAGTGTTCGTGCTCGATATGGGTGAACCGGTCAGGATTCTCGACCTTGCAAGGGAACTCATCACCTTCTCAGGCTTCGTTCCCGAGGTCGAGATCCAGATAACTTTTTCCGGGCTGAGACCGGGAGAAAAATTGACTGAAGCACTTTGGGAAAAGACGGAGACTATCCGGAGAACCGAGCATCAGAAGATACTGGTTGTGACGAAGAAAGGAGAGCTTCCGTTTGACCTGGACAAGGAGATAACGGAGATAGAGAGACTCTGCGCCACCCTTGATGATCAGAGAGTTCTGGACAAGCTCAAGGAGCTGGTTCCTCCGCTGGGCAAGAGATGAAAAGAGTTGCGGGAAACACTCTCGCCCTTTTTGCATCCCACTTTTCAACCCTCTTTTTCACACTCATTCAAGCGAAAATAATTGCCGTCTGGCTCGGACCGATAGGTTTCGGCATCTATGCCTCCAGCGTCGCGGCGGGCGCAATTTTCGGCGCCCTGATGGAGCTGGGGCTGCCTTTCGTTCTACTCAGATTCATTCCTCTGTTTGAGGCGAGAGGCGAGAGAGAGAAATCCAGAGACCTTGTCAGATTCTCCCTGATTCTCTCCAGTTTCATGGCAGTCGTTCTGATCATTCCATTGATTGCCTTCGGAGGAAGATTATCTTCGCTCTTCCACGAGTCCCCGCTCGGTCTGAAGATAATACTCCTCGCCTCAACGTACGTGGCTTTCGGAGTCTTGAGGGCCATCATCTACGGTGCATTCAACGGTCTATCGAGAATGACCTTTCCTTTTGTCTTCGAAATACTTTTTCAAGGACTTGTCACCCTGTGGATCTTTGTGATCAGAAATCGGCTCGATGTCATGGCTCTCTTCAAAGTCTTCATCACCATAGGGGCGATTGTAGTCATAGTTTCACTTGCAACTCTCTGGCTCCTGTTCTTCCGGCGGAAAGGCGAGAGAAAGCTAACAATGTTGGGCGCCGCGTCAGAGGTTTCCAGCTTCTGGAAAGGTGCGTGCCTCATGACTTTCATCGGACTCGGCTTGGAGAACTCGGACCGGCTGGTGGTCGGCGGCTTCATGAGCTTTCAGGCAGTGTCACTTCTTCACGTGGCATCGAGGATAATGTATTTCTTCAAGAAGCTTCTGTTCCTTCCGCTCCTTGCGGTCTCACCAGAGATCACAAGGAAATGGGAGAAGGGAAACCGTGAGATAAGGGCCGACCTCACGCTTCTGATGAAGATTGAGTTTCTCCTGGGATTTCTGGTCCTCTGCTTTGTCGTCCTGGGCAACAGGGCTCTTGTTCTCCTTGTGACCAGCAAAGAGTTTCAGGGAAGTGAGCCCCTTCTACTGTTCATGGCATTCCTCGTGCCTCTTGCCTGTCTCTATTCCTCGGTGACTACCACCCTGAGGGCCACCGGCAGGATCGGCCTTTCCGTAGGATCGGATCTTGCCTGGTACGTGATATACCTTTTCTCGGGAGTTCTCCTGATCGGAAGACTGGGATTGTGGGGCATGATGATTTCGCAGGCTTTCGCATCCATCTGTATCCTGTTTCTCAATATCCGTTTTGCGAGAGTCTACCTGGAGTTCAGTTTTGCCGATATTTGCCCTGGACGGCTGGTTCTGTCTGCAGCGCCGGCTTTCCTTTGCTCAGCCGTTCTTGCGGAAATCTTTCATCCTTCAAACATTCTCGTTTTGTTTGCTGTGACGCTTCCGGTTCTCATAATCTTCAATCTGGGAGTTGCCTTCGGCGGGATATTCGACGAGGCGGAAAGAGGAAGGATTGAGGAGCTTCTGACGAACAGGAAACTGGTTGGAACAATCAGGTTTTTGCTCGACTGGCCGAAGAGAGTTCTGAGAAGATAAGGGAAGGGGCAGAGCGGAGACAGCGTGAAAATAGCTTACCTCTCAATTGGGAATCATATACACACCGAACGATGGCTTTGTTTTTTCCGGGACAAAGGGTATGAAGTTCATCTGATAACTTCACAACCCTGCAAGATGGACGGAATTCCTGTCCATCAGATAGGTTTTTCCTCACTCCCGAAACCCATCAAATACGCTTTCGGCCTCATAAGAATCAAGAAGATTCTCTCGAAGCTTAACCCCGACATATTGCATACTCATTTCCTTACCGGCTACGGATACTGGGGGGCGTTTTCGAACTTCCATCCGTTCATTCTGACGGTCTGGGGCGATGACGTTTACCTGACTCCGAGGGAGTCTGCTCTGAAAGGGTTTCTGGCCAGATATGCTCTCGGGAAGGCAGATTTCGTGACTGGCGACTCGGCAGACATAGTTGAGGAAGCCATCCGCATGGGTGCGAAACGAGATAACGCGACAGTTATCCAGTGGGGTGTTGACCTGAGCAGGTTCGATCCGACTGTTGCGACAGATACGCGACGGGAACTCGGGATCAAAGAGGATGAGCCGGTCATTCTCAGTACGAGGAGCTTCACGAAAGACTACTACAACATTGATGTCATCGTTGATTCCATCCCGGATATCTTGAAGAGCTTTCCGAATGCAAAGTATATTTTCACCGGCTATGAAGGCGATGATTCACGATTTGTTGACAAAGCGAGAAAACTTGGTATTTCCTCTTCCACGATTTTTCTGGGAAGGGTGGCTCATGAGAAACTTCCAGGCCTCGTCAGGGCCTCGGATGTCTTCGTCACTGTCCCTTCGGTGGATGCAACTGCAGTCTCGCTTCTTGAGGCGATGGCCTGTGGTGCCGCAATCGTTGTGAGCAGCCTGAAATCAAGTCTTGAGTGGATAGAAAACGGGAAAAACGGGATGGTCGTGGAACCCGGGAGCAGGGAGGAGTTGGTCGGCGCGCTTCTCTATCTCCTCAAGAATCCGGATAAGAGAAAAGAGTTTGGCAAAGTATCCCGTGAGATTGTGTCCAGCCGTGCAGATCACAGGAAGAACATGGAGAAGATGGACCAGATCTACAAACGATTTGCAGCGGGAAGGTGAATCTCTTTGAAAAAGGTGAGCGTCGTCATTCCAACGTGCAATAAGAAGCACCTTCTTTCCAGGACACTCGGTGCACTCTTCTCTCAGAGGTTCGATGGCTCCCGGTTTGAGATCGTTGTCGTTGATGACGGTTCACGGGACGGCACTTCCGAAATTCTTGCGAGTCCGCATCCGGTTCCGCTGGTATTTGAGAGACATGCCGAGACAAGAGGAAGGGCACCATCGAGGAATACCGGGATTCTCCGTGCAACTGGAGAGATAGTCGTATTTCTTGACGATGACATGATCGTCGGACCCGATTTCATTCAGGCTCACGTCACTGCCCAGGGCGACGCGCGGAAAAGGGTCGTAATAGGAAATGTGTCAACCGCGCCGGAGGCAAATGGCTCTTCGGTTTCGAGATACCTGGATACCAGAGGTGTCAAGAAGGTGAAGGACAAGAAGAACATCCCGCCACGGTATTTCCTGACAAACAACTCGTCTGTGAAGAGGGAATTCCTCATTTCGGTCGGACTCTTTGACCCGGAGTTTGTCACCTATGGCTTTGAGGACGTCGACCTGGGGCACCGGATGGGAAAGGTGGGAGGAGAGTTTGTCTATGCGGAGAATGCCAAGTCCTTCCACATCCACAGGCACTCACTTGATGAGTTCCTTGAGAAAAAAGTGCTGTGCGGAAAATCGTCCCTGAGAATCCTCATTGACAAACATCCCGAGCTCAGGAAGGTGCTGAGACTGAATCTTCTTGAGTGCCCGGCAGTAGGAGAGGATAGTTGGGGCGACATTGCGAGGAAGCTGCTGCTCTCAGTCTTCCTGAGAAAGCCCTTCTTCCGGACTGGGCGCTTCATTGCCGAACGCACGCCTGCAAGCCCGGTCACGTTCAAGCTAATAGACTTCCTGGTGTTCTACTGCTACGCAGGGGGCCTGAAGTGGAAACGATAGCAGCCAGACTCTGGTCCGGTCGCGACGTTGGAAAGATGTCCTTGAACCGACTTTCCGAGAATCTCTGGAGTCCCTTCTTGGACGAGGGAGTGACCCGAAGGGGCGAATTTGTGCTGTCTGAGGCCGTAGGCCGAGTTCACAAATTCGAGTGAGCGAGTCCGAGAAGGATCGACATTCTCGGCAGGAGGGAAAGGACATCTCGAAGAGCGGCGGCTCAACAGAGGTAAGCGACAATGAAGAATAGAACGCTGTGGCTGTCAATCTTGCTCCTTTTCGTTCTGGTGGAGATTCCGTTCCTCGGCTATATCACAGACGACACGTTCATACACCTTCAGTATGCGAAGAATCTGAAGAACGGCTACGGATTGTGCTTCAACACGGGCGAGGCCGTTCTTGGCGCCACCAGCCCCCTCTGGGTCTTTCTGGTTGCCTTGTTTGGCAGCGCGACCCAGGACCTTCCCGCGGTGAGCAAGATTCTCGGTTTCATCTTCTCCCTTGGCTCGATTTTTGTCTTCTTCCGCCTTGCATCGCTGTCATTGAAGAGAAAAGAATTCGTCATCGGCGCAGTATTCGCTTTCACGTTCGACGCGTGGGTCGTGAGGTGGTCCCTCTCGGGAATGGAAACCTCGCTTGTCGTGTTTACTGTCCTTCTTTCCATTTTCTTGCACGAGAGGGAAAAGCTGAGAGGAACAAGTTTCGGAGTCTCTCCTATCTTCTCCGCACTCTCTGCTCTTTCCCGGCCGGAAGGGGCTCTCCTCGCTGTTCTCATGCTGGCCGGCAGGCTCACTTGGAAGGGAAGAAGGCTCAGGAGCTTTGTGTTTTCGTTGGTCTTGAATGTTGTTGTTCTCTCGCCCTGGCTGATCTATGCGGAAAGAACATTCGGCACTGTGATCCCGACAACGGCCCTTGTCAAAGCAGGAAGATTCGCACATAGCGGTGCGGAGGTACTTGGTGCCGCGCTGAGATCAGGCAAGATAATCCTTGCGACTCAGGGGCCGGAGATCCTGGCAATCGTCTTGTTCATCATCATGGTCGTCTCGTCCGGAGGACTGAAGAAGTTGCCCCGGCTTCTCAACGAGAGATTCATCCTCATACTGTGGCTTGCGCTTCTACCTTCGTTTTACATTCTGCGGGGGGTCGAAGTGCTCTCCAGATATCTTGCCCCGGTTCTGCCGGCGGTGACCCTTCTGGGATTTCTCTCACTTGAATCCATCTATGACTCGTTTCGGGGAAAAGCCGGCAAAGCCGCCTTGTGGGCAACGCTCCTTGCGGTTTTCGCAATCTCCGTGAACCTTTATATCCTGAGATTCGAGGCCTATCCCCATACAAAGAACTTCTCCAAAGGGATGAATGAATCCCTGATCCCGATTGGGAAGTGGCTCAAATCGAATTCGCCTCCTCTTGCCACCGTTGCCGTGACTGACGTTGGCGCAATTGGCTACTATTCCGACAGAAGAGTGCTTGATTTGGGAGCATTGGTTTCACCTCATCTGATGGACCTTCTGAGAGAGAGAGAGTTCGATGTCGAAAAAGTTGCGTCGGACCTGAGCTTCGGAAGATACGAGAGAACCGACTATCTTGTTGACAGATCACAGATAAAGGAACGCCTGATGAATGATGAAAGACTGCGCGCGTCCCTCCGGCCCGTTATGACAGGCTCAATTTCCGGACTTGGAATAACGAGGCCAACTCCTGTTTTCTACACCCTCTATTCGATAGACTGGAAAACGCTCAAGGACGAATAGAAGGGTCAAGAATCCCCCGGAATCGCCGATACTAATATCCCAGAAGGCTATAATGCCTTAGAAAGGGATTTCTGTGCGCAAAACACTGGTTATCCTTTCTCTGTTGTTATCTGCTTTTTCATGTCAGCCTGCCCTGAGAGAGCCTATCAGGATAGGGCTGGATATCAGGCCCGCGTATTCCCTCCTCTTTCTGGTAGAAGAAAAGGGGTTCTTCAAGGATGAGGGAATAGATGTTGAGATCATAGAGTTCTTGTCGCCCCACGATTCGCGTGTTGCGCTTGAAAAAGGGAACGTAGATGTTTCCCTCACCACCATGGTCGATGCAGAAATACTTGCCTCCCGCGGAACGAGAGTGAGTATTCCGTTTGTCATTGACTATTCTTACGGGGGGGCCGGAATTGTGGCCCGGAGCGGCATCACTTCCTTGAAAGACCTCAGGGGAAAGAGAGTGGGACTGGAGAACGCTTCTCTCGGGCACTTTACACTGACCAGAGCGCTTGAGAAGAGCGGGGTGCAGGCGAGCGAGCTTGAACTCGTTGATATTTCTCCTCCGGAAGCTGAGAAAATGTTCAACGACGGCACTCTCGATGCTGCGGTAACGTGGGAGCCATTTCTTTCGAGGATGGCCAAAGGACGAGGAACTCTCCTGTTCACATCACGGGAAATTCCCTGGGAAATCGTTGACGTCATCTGCTTTAGACAAGATGTGACTGAAAAGAATCCGAACGTTGTGCCTGCCATTCTCAAAGCATGGCTGAGGGCGCTCTCATATTGGAGGAAACATCCTGCAGAAGCGTCTCTGATAATGGCAGAGTGCATGAATGTGAAACCGGAGGAATTTTCGGTCGGATTGAACGGAGTGAATGTTCTTGATTTGAGATTGAATCTTGCGGCGTTCGGAATGGAAAACATGCCCGGCCCGCTCTACGAGACTGCCGATCACGTGTCACAGACTCTCTATTCAATCGGGATGACCGACAAGCGAGTCAGTTCAAACATGATTCTTGACAGAAAACCGCTTCTGGATCTTCTTACGAAGGGAGTTCTTTGGGTAGAGAGCCTGACAAAATAAGAAGACCTCTCCCTCTGAAGATTGCCGTCGCAGTCTTTTCCATTGTTTTTGCCGGGGCGATCGTGACTTCATACATGGAGTACAAGAACCACCACCGGCAGGCAATGGAGAGTCTGCACATACAGGGAGCTTCAATAGTCGAAAGTCTTTCAGCCAGCCTGGAAAGACTTCTGTCAAAGGGAGATCGGGCAGTCGCACAGAGGATAGTGGGCAATCTCTGTGCAGTCAGGATGGTAAGGGGAATAGTAGTGGTCAACGATGCAGGAGAAGTTCTTCTTGCCGGAAGGACGAAGTACATCGGGAGGACAATTCCGGAAATCGTTGCCAGGGGATGGGAGAATGACGGAATTGTAAGGGCTCAAGAGGTCGTAACCGGGCATGCTCAAATGAAGCAGGGAGTCTCTGTCGGATTCTCACGCTACTGGGTTGGATCAACAATAGACATTGGAAAGAGCAGCTCCAAGGGTTCCAAAGCAAAACTCCTACTGTCACTTTCAACCAGCGCCATTCACCGGGAAGCCGGACTCGATGCCATCAGGTTTTCTGTTCAAATGCTGATAGTCGCCTTCATCACAAGTCTGGTCTGTTTTCTTGTTCTGTCTTCGACTGTAACGAAGCCAGTAGGCAGGCTTGTTCGCGCTGTCAAGGCACTTGAGAATGGAGAGTCACAGCACGAGCCCCTTGAGTCACAGACCGATGAAATAGGTGTCCTCTCCCGGAGTTTCAGACAGATGGCGGAAACGCTGGGAAATAGGGAGCAGGAACTCAAGAGCTCGTACAGCAATCTTCAGGAGACCCAGGAGAAGCTCGTGAACATGGAGAAACTGAGGGCACTGGGTGAGATGGCTTCCGGAGTTGCCCATGACTTCAACAACATTCTTACGGCCATTCTGGGAAGAGCACAGCTAATGAAGAGGAATGCGAAGGATGAGAAGACGCTCAAAAACCTGGATGTGATAGAGAAAGCCGCCACAGACGGCGCAGCCGTGGTGAGAAGACTCCAGGACTTCACACGAACCAGGACCGACAGAAATTTCGAGAGGATCGACATGAATGAGATCGCCGAGGACGTGCTCTCATTCACAAGGCCGAGGTGGCAAAACGAAGCCGAATTGAAGGGCGTGACATACAGAATAACCAGATCGTTTGGCAGAGTGAGTCCCGTCATGGGTGACGCATCCGAGCTGAGGGAAGTTCTCACCAATATGCTGGTCAATTCCCTTGATGCGATGCCGGAGGGTGGAGAAATTGAAATTGGCACTGAGCCCAAGGCAAACTGGGTGCACGTTTTCCTCAGAGACACAGGATTGGGAATGAGCCCCGAGGAAAAACGAAGAATCTTCGATCCATTCTTCACGACAAAAGGCGTCAGGGGAACAGGTCTGGGGATGAGCGTGGCCTACGGAATAGTCGGAAGGCACGGAGGAGAGATTCTGGTCGCCAGCGAACTGGGGGTCGGCACCACGGTGACGGTCAGAATTCCGGTTGCCAGTGAGGAAATCGCGACGCCGAAGGCCTCCTGCAGCGACACGGCAATTCCGTCAAACTTGAAAGTGCTTGTGGTTGACGATGAAGAGAACGTTCAGAAGGTCCTGGGGGAGATGCTTGTGGAGGCGGGATGCACGGTGGCTGAAGTATCTTCCGGGGAAGAAGCGATCTCGCTTCTCGCCAGCCAACAGTTCGACATGGTATTCACCGACCTGGGGATGTCTCCCATGAACGGTTGGGATGTCGCAAAGAAGGCAAAAGAGATCTCCAGGAACGTTGTAGTCTGTTTAATGACCGGGTGGGGTGTTGAGATCGAGAATGCCGGCCTCAAAGGCAGAGGCATTGATTTTGTGCTGCCGAAGCCATTCCGCCTTTCCGAAGTGTCGGTGCTCATGGAACAGGCATTCCGTGAGAGAGAAGAATCGGTTGCCGTGGCAGAACTTCCAGCAGGCGATTAAGCTCTCCTTCTTGCTCCCCCTTATGAAGCCGATTTCCTGCCATTAACCACAACCTGTAGTCAAACTCCGTAGCAGCTCAGATTTTTTATCCACACACGAACTTTTCTCTTGACAGGGATACAGGTGATTAATAGTATACCGATGTGGTGCGTAGTGGGTCAAGGTGGTGGAATACGTGAGGCCGATAACCTATGGCGACGTTTCGCGGAAGATATCTCAACGTTCTTGACCACAAGGGAAGACTCAACATTCCCAGTAAGTTTCGAAGGGCACTCTCGCCTGATGCCCAGAATACATTCGTGATCATAAGAGGTCTGGACGGATGCATCTCACTCTATCCGCTCGATGAGTGGGTGAAGATTGAAGCCAAGCTCAGATCTCTTCCAGTCTCAAAGGAGAATTCGAGGAAATTCCAGAGAATCATGCACCTTGACTCTGCCGATGCCACACTGGATTCGCAGGGAAGGATAGCTCTTCCGCCGGCGCTCGTCAAGCAGGCGAAGATTTCGAAGGACGTTGTGGTCTTTGGCATTCTCGACAGGATTGAGCTCTGGAATCCAAAACTGTTTGAGCAATACTTCGCACGATCCGGGCAGAGCTACGAGGAGACTGCGGAGGATTTGCTTTTCTGAGAAATGAAGACGTGATTTTCCTGCGCGCCTTCGTTAACTATTGAGCGAATGCGAGGTAGAAAGTGGGAGTGATTCGGCTGAAACAGAGGAACGGGACATACGTGATTGGGCCTTCGGGGTCCGTTGATACGGAAGAAGCTGAAGCGATTCTTCTCGCAATCAGGAATCTCTCACTTGGTGGAAAAAAGTCGTTCGTCGTTGACCTTGAGAAGGTCGTCTCTCCCGACTACAAGGGGCTTTCGCATCTTGTACGGGGGCTCAAAGGGCTCTCGAATGGGGATACATTCTTTCGCTTCTCCGGCCTCAACCAGTACTCAAAGGATCTGCTGAGCCTGATCGATCCGAATGGCGGCCACGCGGTTGTTGAATCCGGAGGCAAGAGCCGGAATCAAGAGTCGTGGAGCCCGGTTCGCAAGCAGGCCAGTTAGCTTGGACGATCACGGCAGAAGAACTCTGGAAAGGCCTTTTCGTTTGAGGTCTCGCCAGGTTTGAAAACGACAGATCAGGGTAGCCCGCCCGGTTCTGGCTTTCACAGGCCAGTGATGGTCGGTGAGGCTCTCGGCTTCTTGCTCACCGACCCAAGTGGAATTTATGTTGATTGTACGGTGGGAGACGGTGGACATGCGGAGAGACTGCTTGAGGAACTTGGGCCTGAGGGCAGTCTCTACGGACTTGATGCTGATTCCGAGGCCATAGAGAGGGCATCACTGAGACTGCTGCGATTTGGGGACAGGGTAAAGCTTCTTGAGAAGAACTTTGGTGACCTTCTTGACCTCGCTCCGCTTGTTGGCGCTGAAAATGTGGCCGGAATTCTGTTCGATCTCGGCCTGTCTTCATATCACGTTGACACCGGCGAAAGGGGTTTCAGTTATGAGAAAGACGGTCCGCTTGACATGCGCTTCTCGCGGAAGCGAAGCGTGACTGCCTCCCAAATAGTGAATGAGTACAGTGTGGACGAACTGGCCGCGACTCTGAGGAATTACGGGGAACTTAAGGAATCGCGGATCATCGCAAAAACAATCGAGGAGGCAAGGAAGCGAGCCGGGATTGATACGACTCTGGAACTGGTTCAGATTCTCAAGAGAAGATTCGGACCGGGGGCCACAAGATCGTTTCTTGGAAGAGTCTTTCAGGCACTGAGGATTGAAGTGAACCAGGAATTGATCTCACTCAAGGCCGGGCTGGAGGCGGCCGGGAAACTTCTCCGAAGCGGAGGAATGCTGGTCGTCATCTCTTATCATTCACTTGAGGACAGGATGGTAAAGGAATTCGTGAGAGGCATCCTTCCAGAAAGGCGAGCTCTTCTTCTTGGTACGGTTCCCGTAGATGCCACCTTCACAGTGCTTACTCCAAGGGCAGTGAAACCTGATGCTCGGGAGGTCGCGGCGAACCCGAGGGCCAGGAGCGCGAGACTCAGGGCGGCAAGGAGGAAATAGTCTTGGAACGTTTCATGAGGCCAATCCCCGGCATCGGGAAAAGACGGTTTCGCTTCCCGCCTGAGACTACCAGGGGGTGGGTTGTCATCGGCCTCTTGGTATTTTCCTTTGTTTTCTCGTATGTCTGGGAGAACCTTCATGTGAGCGAACTCACAAGGGAGGTGTATAAGTCCCGGAACGAAGTTGAGAAACTTCAATCTGCGGCAAACCTTCTCGAGATTTCTCTTGGCGAAAAACTATCCAGGGTTTCTGTTGAGCCTCTTGCCTTTTCCATGTTTGGTCTCAGCGAGCCTGAGCTTACTCAGATAGTTGACCTGCCGGGTGACATCATTGATAGAGAAAGGCCCACTGAACATCCGGCAACCGGCCTACTGGCAGCTGCCCAAAGGAAGATAACAGAGTTTCTCTTTGTCCCGGCTGGCGCAAGAGCAAGACAGAAGTAAGAATTCTTTCATGCAATTTCGACACAGAAGGAAGTTGTGCCTTGGAGAAAGGTCAAAGAAGAATCTTAATAGGGCTTGTCGCAACTCTGGTTCTCTGGGCAGTACTCCTTGCCAGGCTTTTCTTCATTCAGATTATTCAGCATGAATATCTTTCGAGGCTCGCCGAAATTCAGCAGATCAAAAGGGTAGAAATTCCTGCTCCCCGCGGAAGAATCTTCGACAGAAATGACCGTCCGCTCGCCGAGAACCTGAGAACCATATCTGTCTCGGCCAATCCATCAAAGATAAAAGACAAGCGAAGAACGGCGAAGTGTCTCTCTGAGATCCTCCAGATTCCGGAAGGAGAGCTCCTTGAGAAACTCTCGAACGGGGGAAAATTTGCATGGCTGGCAAGGCAGTTTCCGCCCAGCGTGGAAAGGAAGGTCGCTGCCAAGAATCTGGAACAAGTCTATTGCATGGATGAGATGAAGAGAGTCTATCCGACCGGCAACCTTGCAGTGATGCTGGTTGGGTCCACCGACACTGACGGGAAAGGTATCGAAGGTATTGAGTGTGAGATGGACAGGTTCCTGAAGGGAACCCCCGGCTGGGTGACCCTGTTCACCGACGTGACGGGAAAGAAGTTCCCGCTTCCGCGGAGCTATGAGCGCCCTCCTGCCAAGGGATACGACGTAATTCTTACAATTGACGCGAACTACCAGGCAATGGTTGAGGCGAAGCTCACCGAGGGCATTCTTAAGCACAACGCCAGGGGCGGCACGGTCATCCTCCTGGCTCCAAAGACCGGAGAGATACTTGCGATGGCAAGCGAGCCTGGTCCGAATGGAGACGCAAACCCGGGAAGCTCCCGTGTGCCTTCCCGGAATATTCCGGTCTCAGACCAGTTTGAACCAGGCTCGACATTCAAGGTGGTAGCAGCTTCGGCAGCATTGTCGCTTGGCGTGTGCGACACGTTTTCCAGATTTGATGGGGAGGGCGGTGAGAAGGATTTCGGCGGATACACGATCCACGATTCGAAACCTCATGGGTGGCTGAGTTTCAGGGATGCCGTGGCGCTCTCCAGCAACATCTGCCTTGCCAAAATAGGGCTCAAGGTCGGCAAGGAGGGACTTTACCGCTACACGAGGGCTTTTGGTTTCGGCTCACCCACGGGACTCCAGCTCCCGGGCGAGGCCTTCGGAAAGGTGAGGCCGCTTGCGGATTGGTCGGCCAGGTCACTCTGTACTCTGTCGATAGGCCAGGAAATCTCGGTGACGGCAGTTCAGCTTGCCATGGCTTATGGCGCCATTGCAAACGGCGGGGTGCTGCTCAAACCGACTCTGATGAAAGCCATCGTTGATGAAAAAGGAAACACAGTAAAAAAGTGGAGGCCTCAGAGAGTAAGAAGAGTCATTTCGGAAGAAGTTGCGGCGACGCTCAGAGATTGCCTGAAGTCAGCCGTTGAGTACGGAACGGGCACCGGCGCAGGCCTTTCCTGGATCAGCTGTGGAGGAAAGACCGGGACTGCCCAGAAATATGATCCGGCAAACGGGGGGTATGGGAGCGGCCAGTACGTGAGCTCGTTCATAGGATTCATTCCTGCAGACTCGCCGGAGCTTCTTTGTCTTGTCATCATTGACGAGCCGCAAGACATTCACTACGGGGGCAGTGTTGCAGCGCCCATTTTCAAGGGCATCGTTGAAGTCATAGGACGCTTTCCACTCACCCCGGTCAAACCCGGATATGCGCGGCTCGTTCTCGATTCCAGCGACGAGAAGAAGGGAAGAGCCGTGGTCCCTGACGTGAGGTTCATGGAATGGCAGGAAGGAAAAGCGATTCTTGAGGACCTTGGGCTGAAGGTGAAAATGGCCGGCGCAGGAAGGAGAGTCTGGACTCAGTCGCCTCATCCTGGCGAGGTCCTGGAGCCAAAGGCGGAGATAACACTGACGCTGCTTGATGAAGGAAAGAGGCTTTTCCGGATTCCCGACGTCAGAGGCCTTTCATTGAGAGAGGCAACAAGAGTCCTCAGCGATTCGCTCCTGGCTTCCGAGATACATGGAAGCGGGATAGTGGTAAGACAAGATCCCATGCCCGGGACGGAAGCTTTGGCAGGCACGGTCTGCTGCCTGGGATGTGAAGAATGACAAGGCAGATATCGCTCGAAAGCCTGATCAGGGTTCTTCCCCAGAAAAAACACATCGGTGCGCTGGGGAAAACCATCACTGGAATCTCCATAGACTCCAGGGCAGTGCAGCCGGGCGATGTCTTCGTTTGCATGAGAGGCGCCCATGCGGACGGTCATCTTTTCGCCGCCGATGCGGACAAGAAGGGCGCCCTGGCGATTGTATGCGAGGAGGAAATGCAGGGACTGGCCGGGACGCTTGTCATTGTGCCCGACACGAGGCTCGCCCTTCCTCTTCTTTCTTCCACCTTCTTTGGCGAACCATCGAAGGAGCTTTCAGTCGTGGGAATCACCGGAACAAACGGGAAAACCACGACCTCTCACATTGTGGCATCAATCTTTGAGGAGAACGGCTTCAGAACAGGAATCATAGGAACTGTGGGATACAAGTATGCCGGGAATGAGAAAACCGCTCTCCATACCACTCCAGAGTCCGTCGAGTTTCAGAGGACACTGAGGGAAATCCTTGACTCAGGCGGGAGAGCTGCCGTCGCCGAGATCTCATCGCACGGTCTTTACCTGGGAAGAACACTTGAGACCGAGTTTGATGTCTGTGTTTTCACAAATCTTACCCGCGATCATCTTGATTTCCACGGGTCCTTTGAAGAATATGCGGATGCAAAACTGAGATTGTTCAAGAGGGAATTCACGAAATTCAAGGAGGGTGCCAAGGGGCTTGTCAACAAGGATGATCCGTACGGCACGTTCTTCCTCGAACAGAGCTCGATTCCCGTCTTCACGTTCGGGACAAAAGACGGCTCATGGGTAAAGGCAAAGAACATCGAGCTTGGCGAGAAAGGAATCAGATTCAAGGCCGAGTTTCAACAGGGAATTGAAACCGTTTGCTCTCCTCTTGTTGGAATGTTCAATGTGTACAACTGCCTGGCTGCATTTGGGACCGGGCTTCTGCTTGGATTCTCACCCGGAAGCATAAAGAATGGCATCGAGAAGGCGGAAGGCGTGAAAGGAAGGATGGATAGAGTCGAGAAGGGGCAGGAGTTCGCCGTGGTCATTGATTATGCCCATACGCCTGATGCCCTTGAAGGACTCCTGAAGACGTCAAGAGAGATCTGGAAGGGAAAGATCATCTGCGTTTTCGGCTGCGGTGGTGACAGGGACAGGGGAAAGAGGGAGATCATGGGGCGACTGGCATCCGCGCACGCAGACTACTCCGTCATAACGTCCGACAATCCCAGGACAGAGGATCCGTCTGCGATAATGAGTGAAATCGAAAAGGGATTTGCCGGCTCAAAAGCGAAGTTCGAGAAGATAGAGGACAGAAAAGCCGCGATTGAGAGGGCGATCAAGATGGCCCGGAAAGGCGACGTGGTTCTGATAGCAGGGAAAGGACATGAGGACTACCAGATTGTCGGCACCGAGCGGCGCCGCTTCGATGATAGGGAGGCCGCTGCAGAAATTCTGAAGGAACTCGGATTCGAGAAGAAGGGATCAGGGAAAAGAAATTGACTTTGAAAGACGTTCTGGACGGCACCCGGCTTGAGGCATATCTGCGCGGGAAGGTGACGGATTCCGGGAGAGGCAGGCAGACTGTCTTTACGGGCTTCTCAATCGACACGAGGACATTGAAAAGAGGGGAAATCTTCTTTGCACTCAAAGGCCCAAGCTTCGACGGTAACGACTTCATACCGGAGGCATTTCAGAAGGGCGCAGCGGCGGCTGTCTGCTCTCTGGAATGGTTCAGAAAAGAAGGAGACTCTCTGGCAGACCGGCTGCTCATCCCGTCCGGGGACACGCTGGCGAGTCTTCAGGAGCTCTCATCCTTCCACAGAAGAAAATTCAAGCTGCCGCTTGTGGCAGTCACAGGCACGAACGGAAAGACAACCACAAAAGAGATGATAGCCGCATGCCTTGGACAAAAGGGAAAAGTGCTGAAGACCGAGGGCAACCTCAATAACCATATTGGGGTTCCACTGACTCTTCTCGGGCTCAGCTTAGAGCACTCGACAGCGGTGCTCGAGCTTGGAATGAGCAGGAGAGGGGAAATCAGGAGGCTGGCAGAAATTGCCAGGCCCTCGGTCGGCGTCATAACAAACGTCGGGGCAGCGCATCTGAGAGACGCAGGTTCGGTTGATGAAATTGTGAAGGGAAAGAGCGAGCTCGGTGAATATGTGGAAAGCGGCGGCACACTGGTGCTGAATGCAGACTTTCCCCAGCTCGTGAAAGAGAACGAGAAATGGAACTTGCGGAAAATCACTTTCTCGCTGGACAGACCTTCGCAATTCCGGCTGAAGAGATTCACACAGAAGGGGGCCGGCTACGAGATTGAGGTGGAGGACGGCGCCGCTTACTATGTCCCTCTTTTGGGCAAGGGAAACATCTCGAATTCGCTTGCCGCGCTCGCAGTATCGAAACTCATGGGAATCTCCGACGCTGAATTCGCGAGGGCGATTGCGTCGATGAAGCCAATGCCCGGAAGAATGGAACTTGAGGAGGTTGGCGGGATCCGGATAATCAACGACTCCTACAACGCAAATCCAGTTTCGGTTTCGCTCGCCCTTGAGACAATCAGGGAGATTGAAGTTAGGGGCAAGAAAGTTGCTCTTCTCGGCGACATGCTTGAGCTTGGAGAGGCATCCGGCAGTTTGCACAAAGAAATCGGAGAAAGAGCGGCTTTTCTCGACGAGCTCTACGCTATCGGGGAGTTTTCGCTCCATATCAGGGAGGGAGCCGAGGCGAAGGGCATGCCCTCTTCAAGAATCAAGACTGTGGAGACAAGGGAAGAGGCATTGAATTTGCTCAAGCCGGCTCTCGCGTCCGGAGATCTGCTTCTTATCAAGGGTTCGCGGGGAATGAAACTCGAGGAGGTCTTTAAAGGGCTGAAGGCAAACCGTATGGTGAACAAAGCGAAGGTCGCGAAATAGGATGTTCTACCATCTAATCTATCCGCTGCATGAATATATATCTGTCCTCAATGTTTTCAGATACATTACGGTTCGTTCTGCATACGCCGCCATCACAGCTCTCCTCCTGAGTTTTCTTCTTGGACCGTTCGTTGTCAAGAGACTCAGGCAATTCCAGATAAGACAGAGCATAAGAAAAGACGGCCCATCGACGCACCTTCTGAAAGAAGGCACGCCGACGATGGGAGGTATACTGATAGTCACTTCGATTGTCGTGCCGACACTTCTCTGGGGCAACCTTTCAAATCAGTATGTCCTTCTTGCTCTTCTTGCGACTGTCTGGCTCGGAGCTCTTGGGTTTCTCGACGACTATCTTCTGGTAGTGAAGAAATACAGAAAAGGTTTGACCGCGAGATATAAGTTCCTGGGACAGGTGATACTTGGACTCTTGATAGGCAGCATTCTCTACTTCCGGCCGGCCCAGTCCGTAGAGCCATCGATAACGTCGGTTCCTTTCCTGAAGGATGTGATTATTGACTTCGGCATCTTCTATATTCCATTCGTCGCTCTTGTTATCACGGCCTCCTCAAATGCGGTGAACTTCGCAGACGGCCTGGATGGCCTCGCCTCAGGGCTCGTTGCATTTGTAGGAGTCGCCCTTGGAGGGATTGCGTACCTGAGCGGCCATGTGAAGTTTTCGGGATATCTCAATATCCTTTATCTCAATGGGTGCGGAGAGTTGACTGTTTTCGGCGCAGCAGTTGTTGGTGCAGCGCTCGGATTTCTCTGGTTCAACTGCCATCCTGCGGACGTGTTCATGGGGGATACCGGATCACTCGCCCTCGGAGGTTCCATTGGTGTCATGGCGGTTCTCATCAAGAAAGAGCTGCTGCTTGCAATAGTAGGAGGAATCTTCGTGGCTGAAGTGCTTTCGGTGATAATCCAGGTGATTGCGTTCAAGACAAGGGGGAAACGGGTTTTCAAGATGGCGCCCCTTCATCACCATTTCGAGCTCATGGGATGGCCGGAATCACGCGTGGTAGTGAGATTCTGGATAGTCGCAGCGCTTCTGGCCCTGGTCACGCTGAGTACCCTGAAACTCCAATGAACAAACCTTTCTTTGCCGGGAAAAACGTCTTGGTCGTCGGGCTCCAAAGAAGCGGGATTGGCGTGTCCAAACTGCTTCTTAGGTACGGATGCTCAGTAATCGGAACCGACCTCAAGAAGAGAGATGAGCTTGATCCGGAGCTTTCCTCGCTTGAGAGATCAGGCGCCGCGATCATATGCGGCCGGCCGGACTTCCACATTCCGCGAGACATCGAGTTTATCGTGGCCAGCCCCGGGGTGCCGCTATATTCACCGATTCTCATGGAGGCAGAGAAGGCGGGCAAGGAGATTCTGGGCGAACTGGAGATAGCGTTCTCAGTTCTGAGATGTCCGGCAGTATGCGTCACCGGCACGAACGGCAAAAGCACATGCGTGAGTCTGGTCGGTGAGATATTTTCGCGTGCGAAGAGAAAGACGGTTGTCGCAGGAAATGTCGGTCTGGCTTTTTCCGGCATCGCAGATTCACTGGAGCCGGACGGCATCGCGGTCATCGAGGTGTCCAGCTTTCAGCTCGAGACAATGAAATTCATGAAGCCCCGTGTTGGAGTGCTTCTTAATGTCACGCCCGACCACCTTGACCGACACAAGAGCTTTGAAGAATACCTAAGATTGAAGATGAGACTTTTTGAGAACCAGACGCAGGAGGATTTTGCTGTAATAAACAGGGACGATGAAACCCAACGGACCCCCTCGCGCTCGCTGAGATCCAGGGTCCTATATTTTGGAATGAATAAAGCCGGAGAAGAGGGAGCATTTGTTGAAGCCGGAAATCTCAAGGTGAACTTTGACGGAGAGACCAAGACTGTGATTCCGGTCGATAAGATTGCGATAAGAGGACCGCACAATCTTTCCAATGCAATGGCCGCAGTTTGCGCTGCAGCTGCAATGGGAGTGAGTCTGGATTCGATAGAATCTGCGCTCGCGGGATTTGAGGGGCTCCCGCACAGGCTTCAGAACGTCGGTTCACTGGAAGGCGTCAGCTTTGTCAACGACTCAAAGGCCACGAACATAGATGCAATGAAGCAAGCTCTTCTTTCATTCAAAACTCCATTGGTGCTGATCGCAGGAGGAAGAGACAAGGACGGGAACTTTGCCGAGGTATCCGGGCTCGTTGAGAAGAATGTGAGACATGTTGTCCTCATGGGCGAGGCCTCACAGAAAATCAGGAGCTCATGGCCCGGAGTCCGGTCGACGCAGGCGAACTCGATGAACGAGGCCGTCGAAGTCGCCTTCGAACTGGCACAAAAGGGCGATGTCGTGATCCTTTCACCCGGCTGTGCCAGCTACGACATGTTCAAGAATTTTGAAGACAGGGGAGCGAAGTTCGCGCAAGCCTTTCTTTCTCTGAAAGAGAAGATAATGGCGGAGAAAAAAGAATGAGGAGATTTCTCCAGGGAACGTTGAGACACACGGAAGGCCTCGGAAGGCCCGACCTTACTCTTTTCGCCGTTACGCTGATTCTCCTCGGCGTGGGACTCATAATGGTTTACTCGTCCAGCGCAGTGATTGCGGATGAAAAATTCGGAAGCTCCAGCTTCTTCATGAAAAAACAGCTCATGAGGGCATTGATTGGAATAATGGCCATGGCCTTTTTCGCTTCAATTGACTACAGGGTGCTCCGGATTTTCAGTAAGCCGGCTTTTGCGATCTCAATCATTCTTCTTGCATCGCTGTTGATCCCGGGTGCGGGAGTAGAAAAGATACACGGAACAAGAGGATGGAGGCATTTCGGCTTTTTCCAGCTGCAGCCTGCGGAGATTTCAAGAGTTGCCCTTCTCATGGTCCTTTCCACGATCCTGTGCAAGAGCGAAACCAGGATAGAGTCGTTCAAAAAAGGATTTCTTCCCTGCATCCTTCTTGTTGGAGTGGTCGTCGGCCTTATCATTCGCCAGCCGGACCTCGGAAGCGCGGCTGCGATTGCCCTGGCCGCGGGTGCCGTGCTCTTTGTGGCCGGATCGAAGCCGTGGCACCTGGGCCTGGTCGCAGTGGCTTCGGTCGGGGGCGCGGCCCTGACCATCAAACCCTATCAGCTGGCGCGGCTGACCAGCTTCATCCAAGGTGGAAGTGATCTGCTTGAAAAAGGATGGCAGCTCAAACAGTCCCTAATCTCGCTTGGGTCAGGCGGGCTCATTGGACGAGGATTGGGTCAAGGAATTCAGAAGTTTCACTTCTTGCCTGAACTCCACACAGATTTCATCTTCTCAATCATTGGCGAAGAGGTCGGCCTTGTCGGCACCAGTATCGTTCTCCTGCTCTTTCTCGTGTGGGTGGTAAGAGGATTCGCCATCGCTTCAAAGGCGCCCGACAGATTCGGATTCTTGCTCGCCTCATCGCTGACTTTTGGCGTTATGGCTTATGTTGTACTGAATATCGCTGTTGCCACCGGACTTGCTCCCACAACAGGACTTCCCCTCCCGTTCATAAGCTATGGGGGATCGGCTCTCACGATGAACCTGGCGGCGACAGGAATGATTTTGAGCGTTTCGCGAGTTTCCTCCGGGAGAGTGCGGGGAAAATCGTTCGGATAGCCGGCAGGAACGGTGTGCCGAGTCTATTTGAGATCAACTCCCGGGAGGGTGACAGTTGGCGGCCTGAGTCTTGCAACATCTGAGGCTGGGAGGTGGGATGCGCATAATGATAGCTGGCGGCGGTACAGGAGGGCATGTGTACCCCGGGGTTGCAGTAGCTGAAGAGTTGAGACGTGCGAACCCGGATGTTGAATTGCTTTTCGTCGGAACCAAGAGGGGTGTTGAGAAGAAAATCATTCCGGAGCTGGGCTACGAGTTGAAAATCGTGCATGCGAGGGGATTCCCGAGGAAGGTCACGCCCGTGCTCCTGTTGGCGTTCATTGATTTCTTCTTGGGGCTGCTCCAAGCGGCGAAGATGATCATTTCCTGGAAGCCGGACTGCGTGGTTGGAACGGGAGGATATGTCAGCTGTCCCACGCTCATGGTTGCGAAGCTCCTGAGAAAGTCAACTCTCATTCAAGAGCAGAACACCGTTCCGGGACTCTCAAACAGACTTCTCTCGCTGTTTGCTGACGAGATTCACATCAGCTTTGCGGAGTCCAGGAAGTTCTTCAGGCGCAAAACGAGACTCAGGCTGAGCGGAAACCCGGTCAGAAGATCGGTGGTTGAAGGAGAGTCAGGACAGGGGCTTGAGGAGTTCGGATTCTCAAAGGGGAAAAAGACAGTTTTTGTCTTTGGAGGAAGCAGAGGGGCCAAGAGAATAAACGAGGCAATTGTGCGGACCGTTACCGTCCTGAAGAACAGAGAGGACATCCAGTACATCATACAAACAGGAGAGCGTGATTTTTCCCTGGTAAGCGAATCTCTCAAGGAATTCAAAGACAGAGTCTGGATAAGAGCTTATCTCGACCGGATTGAGGCTGCGTACAAGGTAGCCGACATCGTGGTTGCGAGGGCGGGGGCAACAGCCCTCGCTGAGATTGCCGCCTCCGGGCTCCCTTCGATACTGATTCCGTATCCTTATGCGACTCACGGCCATCAGGAGGTCAATGCGGCCGCGTTCAAAGAGGCCGGGGCAGCAAGGGTAATAAGGGAAAGCGAACTGACAGGCGAAAGACTCGCGGGCGTCATTGTCTCAATTCTGGATGACTCCGTCACGCTCAGGAAGATGTCAAAGTGCGCAAGAGGAATGGCAAGATACGATGCCGCCGAGAAGATTGCGAGATGCATTGAGAGGCTTGCCGGAGGGCATCATCCGCCGGACGCAGGGAACTGATTTGGTATGTACGCCAGAATAAAACGAATCCATTTCATAGGCATCGGTGGGACAGGGATGTGCGGCATTGCAGAGGTTCTCATCAACATGGGCTACTCGGTTTCCGGCTCAGACCTGCGGGATAGCGAAGTCACGAACAGGCTTTCCTTGCTCGGAGCAAATATCTTTCTTGGACACACGAAGCAAAACGTAGCCGGGGCGCACGTGGTCGTCGTTTCCTCCGCAATAGGAAGCGACAACCCGGAGCTTCTCGGCGCAAGGGAACTCAAGATACCTTCCATTCCAAGGGCCGAGATGCTCGCCGAGCTGATGCGGATGAAATATGGGGTCGCAGTTGCCGGTGCGCACGGCAAGACAACCACAACTTCTCTTGTCGCCGAAGTCCTCGCAAAGGGCGGGCTGGACCCGACAATAGTCGTGGGCGGGAGATTGCGGGCCATCGGCACAAATGCAAGGCTCGGAACCGGTGAGTTTCTTGTGGCGGAAGCAGACGAGAGCGACGGCTCGTTCCTTAAGCTCTCGCCGACAATTGCAGTCGTGACCAACATAGATGCCGAGCATCTTGATCACTACTCCGGGATTGATGAGATAAAAGATACGTTTGTTCAATTCGTAAACAGAGTGCCGTTCTATGGGGCCGTAGTTGCCTGCCTGGATGATGCCAATGTTCAGTCGATTCTTCCCAGGATAGAAAAAAGAGTTCTGACCTACGGCATCAGGACCGGGGCCGACCTCCTCGCCAAAGAGCTCCGGCTGAACGGAGAAAGGTGCGGATTCCAGGTGTGGATGGCGGACAAACTGCTTGGCGAAGTCGACCTGAAGCTTCCGGGACTGCACAATATCCTGAACTCGCTTGCAGCGGTTTCAGTAGGCCTGGAGCTCGGCGTTGACTTTGAGAGGGTGAAGGAGGCGCTGGGCGAATTTCAGGGCGTATCGAGGAGGCTTGAAGTCAGAGGCAGGCAGAAGGGGATCCTTGTCATTGACGACTATGGTCATCACCCCACCGAGATCGCTGCCGTGCTCGACACTATCCGCCGGACGATGAACAAGAGGATAGTTGTTGCGTTTCAGCCTCACCGCTACACACGAACGAAAGCTCTCCGTGAGTCTTTCGGAGTGTGCTTCTCGCAGGCTGATTTCGTCTTCGTGACTCCGATATACGCGGCCGGTGAAGAACCTATTCCGGGCGTTTCTTCAGAGCTGATAGTCAATTCGGTAAAGAAGACCGGGCAGAAGGGCATAGAGCTTGTCGCAAGCTTGGAAGAGTTGACCAAGAGTCTCTTGAAATTCCTTGAGGATGGAGATGTCCTCGTCACGCTTGGCGCCGGAGACATCTGGAAGACAGGAGATGAAGTCTTGAAAGGGTTGGCCTAGAGATGGAAGACAGTCTGGAAAAATACAGCGTCCTGTGGAAGATCCCGGGCGTCAAGGTCCTTAAGATGGAGCCTCTTTCCAGGCACTCATACTTCAGGATTGGCGGACCGGCGGATGTACTCTGCATTCCCGGCAGTGAGGAGGCCATCGAGGAGCTTCTCAAGGCAATAAGTTCAAGGGAACTGCCCTGGAAGACTATCGGGTTGGGCACGAACGTGCTTTTCAGCGATGAGGGAATGAGGGGGATAGTGATAAAGCTGTCCAAAGGGTTCGAGCGAATTCAATCAACAGGCAGGATAATTGAAGCCCAGGCCTCGGCAAAGCTCCTTTCCGTGTCAAAGTTTGCCAGGGATGAATCCCTCCAGGGTCTCGAATTCGTAACGGGAATTCCCGGGTCTATCGGTGGCGCCGTTTTCACCAATGCTGGAGCTTACGGCGGGGAAGTCGGAAAGCTGATTCGCTGGGTAAAAGGCTACACAAAGACAGGAAGGGTCTGTCTTCTTGACGGAGCATCGATTGACTTTGGATACAGAAAAGCAGTTTTGCCATATCCGGTTGTTCTGACGAGTGTAACGCTGGAGCTCCACGAAGGGGACCGGTCGGAAATAAAAGCCAAGATGGAGAGTTTCGAAGCGAAAAGAAAGCAGACTCAGCCGATCAAGCTTCCGTCGGCAGGCTCTGTTTTCAGGAATCCGCAAGGGAACTCGGCAGGAAAACTCATAGAGCAGTGTGGATTGAAGGGCAGGATCGAAGGAGGGGCTCAGATCTCGGAGCTTCACGGTAACTTCATTGTGAACATCGGAAGCGCAAAGGCATCGGATGTTCGGCGGCTCGTGGATATTGCCAGGAATGAAGTCCTGAAGAGGTTTGGAATCGAACTTGAACTTGAGATCGAAATGGTCCCGGAGATTGTCTGAATGAAGACTTCCTATCTGGGAGGAGCAACTGCGGGAAAAACGCGAAGAAGGCGGCATCTTGCCGCTCCGCTTATCCTCATTCTTTTCTCTCTCGCATACTTCGCCTTTTCTCCTGATGCCGTCCCCGTGAGGAAGCTTGGGAAGGTCTGGTACTTCGTTCGTGAGACGGACTTCATCCCGAGACTATCTCTCTTCAGAATCAGGACAATCCAGATTGAAGGAAATGAGTACCTTCTCAAGGAAGACGTTTTGGAGACCGCCCGGATTCCGCGCGATAGAAACTTGCTGAGAATAGACCCGAAGCTCATAGAGAACAGACTCCTCTCTCATCCCAGAATAAGATACGCGAACGTAAGAAGGGTGCCGCCCGGCACCATAAGAATCGCCGTCAGAGAGCGAAGGCCGGTTGCGCTAATACAATGTGGGAAACTCAATGAAGTCGATGCTGACGGAGTAGTGCTCTCATCCGCTGTCTCCGGGGTGGTAGCCGACCTTCCCATCGTCTCCGGGATACAAGTCGGGAAGATGCGGCCGGGCCAGAGGGTCCAGAGCGACCAACTGAGGTTTGCCATCCATCTTATCTCGGAGCTCATGACCCCCGAAGTCGGCTTGTCAAAGACTATTTCCGAAGTGAGGTTTTCATCATCGGGCGCAGTATATCTGTACATGACGGGAGGATGCGCGAAGGCCGTGCTTTCAAAGGATGATGTCGAGAGAGGGAAACTCGTAGGCCTGAGGCTTGTGATGAGCGACCTGAGGAAGAAAGGCATTGACGCTGAATCCATAGACCTTCGGTTTAGCAATCAGTTTGTTGTTACAAAAAGGGGGGAAGCCAGTCCCCATTTTGACAACACAGTACCGGATTGAGCCGGCTCCATTCCTTGGAACGCCGACTTGATCAGAAAGGGCAGGTGAAAAGACTGTGGGCACGACAAAGACCATTTCAGCTCTTGACATCGGCACGACAAAGATAGGCGTGATCATTGCCGAGGTTGACGACAACAACGAGATAAACATCGTGGGCGTGGGGACTGGACCGTCTGACGGCCTGAGAAGGGGCGTTGTGGTCAACCTCGAGAAGACTGTTCATTCGATTGAGCGTGCCGTGGAAGAGGCTGAGCGAATGGCAGGCGTCGAGATCAAATCGATCTATGCGGGCATCGCGGGCGATCACATAAGAAGCATAAACTCAAGAGGGGTGATTGCCGTCTCGAGAAAAGACAATGAGATAGGCGAGAATGATGTCAGGAGGGTGATCGAAGCAGCCAAGGCCGTAGCCATTCCCATGGACAGAGAGATAATTCATGTGATTCCTCAGGAGTTCATTGTGGACGATCAGGACGGGATCAAAGACCCTGTCGGCATGTCGGGTGTGAGACTTGAAGCTGAGGTCCACATTGTCACGGGTGCGGTGACGTCCGCAAAGAATGTCGTGAGAAGCATTCAGAGGGCGGGACTGAAAGTCGAGGACCTGATCCTCCAGCCAATCGCGTCAAGCAAAGCCGTCCTCGAAGATGATGAGATAAACCTCGGCGTTGTGCTCGTTGACATAGGCGGCGGTACGACTGACGTTGCGATCTTCCATGATGGAAGCATAAGGCACACTGTCGTAATAGGCCTTGGAGGCTCGAATGTAACGAACGATATCGCAATAGGCCTGAGAACGCCGATTGACAAGGCGGAGCAGTTGAAGATTCAGCACGGCTGCGCCCTGAGTTCAGCAGTCGGAGCCGGAGAGGCAGTGACCGTGCCAAGTGTCGGGGGCAGGCCGCCCAGAGAAATATCAAGGCATGTCTTGAGCTCGATGATAGAACCAAGGATGGAGGAGATATTCAACCTTGCCCTGAGGGAGGTAAAGAAGCAGCACTTCGCAGACCTTCTTGGGGCAGGAGTTGTTGTTACCGGGGGAGCATCTTCGATGGAAGGTGTCCCCGAGCTCTCCGAACGTATCTTTGAGATGCCGGCTAGGAGAGGAATTCCGAAGGGAGTTGGAGGACTGATTGATGCCGTCAGCGACCCAAGATTCTCAACAGCAGTTGGACTTGTGATTCATGCTGTCGAGAGCGGCGCTCCTTCGGGCGCAGACGGGAAAGGTGTCCTCGGAAAACTGGGCGGAGGATTAGGAAGATGGGTGAAGAGTCTTGTTTCGTAGATCTCAAAACCAAGCTTGTCGGCCGGCCCCGCTTCCCTCTCCCCCATGGGGAGAGAGTGTCGACCCCGTTTCCCTCTCCCCCATGGGGAGAGGGTAGGGTGAGGGGGCAATCTGATCTGAAAGGAGGATGAAATGATTTTCGAGTTTGATGAGGAGAACATACAGAACGCAACAATCAGGGTGATCGGAATCGGCGGGGCAGGAGGCAATGCTGTAGACAGAATGGTTGAAGCAGGGCTCTCAAACGTTGACTTCATGGTCGCAAACACAGATTGCCAGGCCCTGGCACGGTCAAGTGCCTGCAAAAAGATTCAGTTAGGGACGAAGCTCACGAAGGGACTTGGCTCCGGGGGCGATCCTGAGATTGGGAAAAGGGCAACCGAGGAAGATGAGGATCTCATCGTTGAGGCAGTCCAGGGCGCAGACATGGTCTTTGTGACAGCCGGTATGGGCGGGGGGACAGGCACCGGCGGCGCTCCCGTAGTCGCCGCAGTGGCCAGGTCAATGGGGGCACTGACTGTTGCGATAGTTACTAAGCCTTTCGAATTCGAAGGGAAGACCAGGATGAGACAAGCCGATGAGGGACTTCTCGAACTTGGGAAAGAGGTTGATACTCTTATTGTGATTCCGAACCAACGGCTCATTTCGGTCGTGGAGCGCGAGACGACGCTCACGCAGGCCTTCAGGATGGCCGATGAAGTACTTCATCAGGCGGCAAGGGGAATCTCAGAGCTGATCACGACGCCCGGACTGGTGAACCTGGACTTTGCCGATGTGCGCTCCGTCATGCTGGAGAAGGGAAATGCTCTTATGGGGACCGGAGTAGGCAAGGGTCCCACCAGGGCAATTGATGCGGCAAAGGCGGCAATTTCAAGTCCGCTTCTTGAAGAGGTTTCCGTGGCCGGTGCTGAAGCAGTGCTTGTGAATATCACGGGCGGCGCCGACCTGACGCTGCACGAAGTCAATGATGCCGCGAACGTGATAACGGAGGCGGCGGGTACTGATGCAAACGTGCTCTTTGGTGCCGTCATTGACGACTCGATGAAGGATATGCTCAAGATCACGGTCATTGCCACAGGGTTCGGCAAGAATGGAGAACCCAAGATAGAATTAGTTGAAACCAAGGAGCATCTTGAGCTACCTTTGGGTCAGGAGAGCCTGAGAAGGCCTGATTCCAGGAGGAAGGAAGAACTCCTCAATTCCCTTGGACTCAGGGAGAAGAAATGGAATAAGGTTGCAGGAAAGGATGAGCTTGAGATCCCGACTTTCATGAGGAGGCGCGACTAGTGCTGTGTCACATAAATTCGCGAACTTATTATGCGGTGCCCCAGCACTTTCACAGGGGCTATCGCCCCTATGACATTTCGAAACTTGCCACCGGCAACTTTCGCAACTGTAACCCCTTAGGGGGTCGGGCTCGACCCCCTAAAAGCCCGAGCAGTGCACCGTTCTGGGGCAATGTCAACGTCAACTTATTTATGTTACGGTGCACTAGCAGCAGCTCAGGATAGATAAGTGCTTTAACCGGGAAGGCGGGCCAGACTATGTCCTTTTTAACTAAGCTGTTCGGTTCCAAGAAGGACAGTCACTACCAGAAGGGGATCGTGTGTTTCAACAACGGCCTCTACGATCAGGCGATCGAAGAGTTCGAAAAGGCCCTTGTTGAAATTGAGGACAGAAGCGATCCCTACTACAGCCTGGGAAGATTCTATTCCGCTGAAGCCAGGGCAAACCTCGGACTTTCCTACCTCAAGAAGGGCGAACCTGAGAAGGCAGAGGAGTCTTTCAAGAAAGCGCTTGCAGAAAACCCGAACTATCCAGATCTTCATTTCCAATTGGGAGTGACATGCGAGCGATCAGGAAGGCTTGATGAGGCCATTGCTCATTTGAAAGACGCCATTGCCATAAACCCAGAGTACGCAGAGGCCCGCTCATACCTTGCAATATGTTACTTCGAGAAGGGAAACACAAAGGACGCGAGGGACGAGCTTCAAAAGGTGAAGGAGCTGGGATTCCCGCTCCCGTCCAGTCTCGCCCTCAAGAACGGAGCGGCGATGGTTTCGCTCGAAAGCCTGAAAGACCAGATTGACAGAAAATCAAAGGCGCTCCTTCACGTCGAGACTGCGGTGGAATTGTACCAGAGGGGAATGAAAGAGGATGCCGCCGAAGAGTGGAAGAAGGCGGTCTCCGCAGAGCCGGCCTTTGCCGATTACAGATTCAGACTCGGGACTCTCTTATCGGAAATCGGGAGGAATAACGAGGCACTCTCTGAGTTCAACAAGGCCCTCGAGATCAACCCGAATTATCTTGAGGCGCTCGTAGCGCTCGGGGCGACATTGCTCAAGGCCGGGGATCCCCAGTCTGCATCAAGTTACCTGGCGAAGGCAGTTTCTCTAAGACCGAATTTCCCTGATTTACGGCTGCTTCTGGCTGTCTCGAATTTCAGGAGCGGAAACCTGAGAGACGCGCTTGAAGAGTGCATGAGTGCGCTGAGGATAAGTCCCTCTTACGGGGTCGCGAGAAGACTCATGGGGGTCTGCTACTACGCTCTTGGTGATGATACTTCTGCAATCAGCGAGCTCAAGGCCTCCATGGGCACTGGGGGAGAACTTGCCGAGATTGCATCCGAGCTCTCATTTCTGCATATTGAAAAGGGCGAGTTTGAAGCAGCGATCTCTGAGCTTGAGAAAGCACTGGAGATTCATCCAAACTATGCTGATCTCTACTTCCAGCTTGGAACTGCCCATCTCGGGAAGGGGAGATGGCAGAAAGCCGAGGAGAATTTCCTGAGGTCTCTGGAGATAAACCCCGGGTACTCACTTTCCAGATTCTATCTCGGAATCTGTCAGGAAAGAGCCGGAAAGCTTGAACAGGCGCTTGCGTCTCTCAAGAAAGCGTGCGATGAAAATGGCGGTTATGCCGACATACACGAAGCGCTTGGTTCGCTGCTCTTCAAACTCGGCAGAGACGATGAGGCGAAAAGACATCTTGAAAGAGCTGTGGATATAAACAGGAATTTCGTAAGAGCAAGAGTAACCCTTGGACTCGTCCTGAGAAAAATGAGAAAGAACAGAGAAGCAGAAGCGCAGTTCCTCGAAGCCCTCTCGCTTGACCCCGGAAACATCGTAGCGAAGACGCAAATGAGCGACACGTAGTCCCGTCCAGTGCCAAAAGCAAAAGCGTCGGTCGTCCTCGTCTATCCAAATCTCTCCCACATTGGCCTGTCAAACATGGGATTCGTCTCGGTCTTCCGGGAGCTCTCGTCCGTCCCCGGCCTGAATTGTGAGAGAGCTTTCCTTCAGCCGGAAAGAACCACGCCCAGGACGATTGAAAGCAACCTGCCCATCTCCAAATTCGGGACAGTGGCATTCTCCATTTCATTTGAAAATGACTATCTCAACCTGCTCAAAATACTTTTTCTTTCAGGCATAAACCCCCTTCGTGAAGAAAGGGGCGAAGGAGATCCGCTAATAGTTTGTGGCGGAGTGGCTCCGACACTCAATCCGCTTCCGCTTGTTCCATTCGTTGATGCCTTCTTTCTTGGCGAGGGGGAGTCTGAGATTGCGAAGCTGGGTGAAGCTCTGGTACGAAATGCGATTCCCGGAAAAGAGGCACTTCTTGAAGAACTGGGCGATTCACAATTTTTCTTCATTCCGAAATACTGGACAGCGGGGCAATCCGCGAGGCCGCGCAGAAACTGGATCAGGAGTCTTGATGAGTTTGAAACATTTGCAGTTGTTGGAGGCGCAAAGTCTCCCCTTGGCTCCATGTTACTTGTCGAACTTGGACGGGGATGCGGCAGAGGATGCAGGTTTTGCGCGGCGGGCTGCATCTACAGGCCCCCGAGGAACAGAAAACTGGATTCTGTTCTTGGGACCGTGAAAAGGAACACGGGCGACGTTCGCGCAGTTGGACTAGTAAGTGCTTCGGTTTCCGATTATCCATCAATAGACACGGTCTCCGAAAGGATTCACGCCCTGGGAAAAAGAGTGAGCATTTCGTCAATGCGCGCAGATTCGGTGACGAAGACAGCTTCGGCGATGAAATCGCTTCTCAGCACAATTTCCTCAAGCGGCACAAAATCAATCGCTCTTGCTCCGGAAATCGGGACCGAGAGAATGGGAAACGTAGTAAACAAGAGGCTGAATGTGAGAGCATTCCTTGACACGGTCCAGGCGGCCGGAGAGGCCGGAATAGGAGAGGTGAAGCTTTACTTTCTGATTGGGCTTCCGCTTGAGCAAAGGGAAGACATTGATGCCATCGGAGACCTGGTTTCAAGTGCTCAGAATGCGTTTGCAGGCGACTGGGGTTCACGCCGTCAGCGGCGGCTCACGGTAAGCGTAAATCCGTTTGTGCCGAAGCCGTGGACACCATTCCAGTGGGCAGGAATGGAAAGAGAAGATGAGCTCGAAGAGAAGATGAATATATTCAAGCGGTCCCTTTCACGAAAGAGGGGCGTGAAGTTGATTCTGAAGAGCATCCGTCAGGCAATCATTCAGGCCGCCATTGCCAGGGGGGATGACAGGTTGGGCATGGGCCTCTTTCACAGGGAGAAAGAAGGAATTCAATTCCGCTTCGCGCTAAGAAGGGTAGGAATTGACATTGAGAATCATGTCCATGAACCGAGGCCTGTAAACAGCGAGTTCCCCTGGGAAATCATTGATTCAGGAATCGAGAGGAGCTTTCTCTTGAAAGAATATGCCAGGGCCAAAGAAGGTCAATCATCGCCGGAGTGCGACGTCACAACATGCAAGCTCTGCGGGGTGTGCTAGTTGTGTCTCCACTTCGTTGAACCGCTTGATGAGAGATTCCTCTTAACTTGTCGGCACAATGCCTCTGACCCTGAGCCTCTTCCAGAATAGCGGGAGGGACTCCCCGGATCCTGATGCCTTCTCCCAAGAAACTCATTCCCAGAATGACGACACCCGGAGGCGGGGAGCCTGATAGCCAGAAGCGTTACTTCTTGACGGGATTGATCGGAACCTGGATTTCCGTTACACATGACTCCTTGGGCGTACTGGGATCCGACCAGAATATTTCTGTGCATGGTCCGGCAGGAACATATCCGTTCTTTCCAACCCACTCGAAAAGCGCCCCGTAAGCCATGCCTACCTGCTCGTAAGGTCCCTTGTAAAAAGTGTAAGCTACCAGAGCCGCGCCGCGTTCCTTGGTGGTTGGCTCGCCTTCCTTCGCAGAAGCAGTGACCCCCTCGACAACAGGAATCTGTATCTCCCACTTCAGCTCCTCTGGCTTACTGTCCATGGGGTTGTTGTAGTAAACGCCACAGACAGGACCGGCGACGAGCAGCCCATTCTGCTTGACCCAGTCTGTCAGCTTGCCAATTACCCGCTCGTGGGCATCATAGGAACCCTTGTAGGCGAGGCAAGCCACAATCTTGGGCTCTGCAGTCTTTGTCTTGACAGGGAAACTCTTGGCTGCAGGTTTTTCCGGTATATCTCCGGCAAAAGAGGTGGAGACAAGCATCGCCAGGAGAATGACTGCAAGGAGAAGCCCCGAGCATACGAGACCAATTCTTGACCTATTCATATACTCACCCCCTTTCTTGGCAAAAAAGGCCGGATGGAGGCTAGCAGACGCAAAAAGCGTCCGTCAAGATGAATTGAGATGTTTGTAAGAGATACCCAGTATGAATCACGATCAGGCTCGTTTGACACCGCCAGTAGCTCCTGATAATCTAACCGGAAAAGAACTCTCATGAGGGAGGTTCTGTGTTCACAATTTCAGTTGACTCAAGATTCTCGGGCGCACACCGCCTCGTCGGATACCAGGGAAAATGTTCTGCGCTTCATGGACACAACTGGAAAGTTTCCGCTGCAGTGCGGGTGGACGAGCTGAATCAAATCGGGATGAGCATTGATTTTGAGACTCTGAAGTCTCTTCTCAAAGAGGTAACAGACCAGCTCGACCACAAATACCTGAATGAGCTTGAAGAATTCTCCAAGACAAACCCGACTTCCGAACATATTGCCTCGCACATTTTCCGGAAATACCGACAGAAGCTCTCTGGAAAGGCAAAACTCACGTCAGTCACAGTGTGGGAATCCGAGGGGCAATCGGTCACATATTCCCCCTAGTGTGCCGTCCCAGAAATAGCTTTACGAAATGCAGGATGTTTCATAAGGCACACTGCCAGGGGGTATGAGGGGGTCGTGGCCGACCCCCTCACCCTACCCTCTCCCCGAAGGGGAGAGGGAGACTACCTTGTCTGGTATTCGCCCCTCGCTTTCTTTTAGGGGGAGAGGGAGGCTACCTTGTCTGGTGTTCGCCCCTCGCTTTCTTTTAGGGGAGAGAGGGAGACTACTTTGTCTGGTATTCATCCCTCGCTCTCTCTTGAGGGGAGAGGGGAGCTACCTTGTCTGGTGTTCGTCCGTCACTTTCTTTGAGGGGGAGAGGGAGACTACCTTGCCTGGTGTTCGTCCCTCGCTTTCTCTTGAGGGGAGAGGGGAGCTACCTTGTCTAAGGAAGAGAAGTGAGCCTGCTGGTCAAAGAAATCTTCACGAGCATTCAGGGCGAGTCAAGTTTTCAAGGGCTTCCATGCGTATTCGTAAGACTTTCAGGATGCAATCTCCGGTGCACCTACTGCGATTCGAGATATGCCTATGAGGGTGGACAGGAAATGACTATCAACGAAGTCCTTCGCGAGGCCGGAAGAAGCGGCGTTAAGCTTGTTGAAATCACGGGCGGTGAGCCTCTTCTTCAAGAGGAAACGCCGAACCTCGTCCGCGCTCTGACGAAAAAGAAATTCACAGTTCTGGTCGAGACAAATGGGACCGTTGACATTTCCAAACTCAGCAAGAAGGCAGTGAAGATAGTGGACATAAAATGCCCCGGGAGTGGAGAGTCGGCGCGGGTCAACTGGAGAAATCTCAAGCTTATTGGAAATAAGGATGAGGTTAAGTTCGTAGTCCAAGACAGGGCTGACTATGAGTGGGCAAAGAAGGTTACAAGAAGACACAAGCTTACAGAAAAGAGTAACGTTCTGTTTTCATGTGCGTTTGGACGTCTCCACCCTTGCAAGCTGGCAGACTGGATCTTAGAGGACGGCCTCGATGTAAGGCTCAATCTCCAGCTGCATAAGTATATTTGGGGCCGCGGAACTCGAAAATGAAGGTCGAGAGGAGACAGTTCTCTTGAAAAGCGAAATTGCAATAGTCCTCGCAAGCGGAGGTATGGACAGTCTGGTCTGCGCGGCAATTGCTTCTCAGACCCATGAGCTCGCATTTCTCCATCTCAACTATGGGCAGAGGACTGAAGTGAGGGAGCTCAAAGCATTCAGAGAGCAGGCGAAATTCTACAGAGCAAGGCATGAGCTCGTCGTGAATGTTGAATATCTGAAGAAAATTGGAGGCTCGAGCCTGACGGACGAGAGAATTCCCATTCCCGGTGCAGACCTCAGCAGAACTGGAATTCCCTCTTCATACGTTCCCTTCAGGAACGCGAACATTCTTTCAATTGCAGTTTCCTGGGGTGAAGTGATAGAAGCGGAGAAAATATTCTTTGGAGCTGTTGAGGCGGATAGTTCAGGGTACCCGGACTGCAGAAAAGAGTTTGTTGATTCATTCAACAAAGTGATAGAGTGTGGCACGAAGCCGGGGACGAGTATGACGGTTGTCGCTCCGCTCATAGGAATGAAGAAGAGTGAAATTGTGAGAAAAGGCATGGAGTTGGACGCACCATTTGAGCTCTCCTGGTCCTGCTATTCGAGAAACGATGTGGCATGTGGAAACTGCGAAAGCTGCGCGCTCAGGTTGAGGGCGTTCAAGGAAGCGGGAGCCCGGGACCCCATCCCCTACGTTGAAGAGACAAGGAGGATGTGACAGGGAATCGACAGGAGCGGAAACGCGCATTTTTCGTCGGTGATGGGTGATGTGTTGGGGCCGCTGAAAGGACTGGTATCGGTGTGAGACGGTTAAGACTAGCTCTTGCCCAGATAAATGTTACGGTTGGCGATCTGGCCGGAAACTCTGAGAAGATTGTCGAGTGGACGCAGATGGCAAGGAAAGCCGGGGCAGATGTTGTCGCCTTCCCGGAGCTCGTAATTACCGGTTATCCTCCCGAAGACCTTCTCCTCAAGCCTGCTTTTGTGAAGGAGAATCTCAAGTATCTTGATGTAGTCGCATCGAAGACGAAAGGCATCGTCTCAATAGTCGGGTTTGTGGATAAGCAGGTTGGCATACACAATGCGCTTGCAGTCATTCATGATGGAGACGTGAAGGCGATCTACAGAAAGATGTATCTCCCAAACTACGGCGTTTTTGATGAGAAGCGGTATTTCGAACCCGGCACAGAGTGTCTGGTTTTCTCGATAGACGGAATAAACGTCGGAGTGAACATTTGTGAAGACATCTGGCACCCAGATGGCCCCGCAAAGACAGAGGTCGTTTCCGGAGGTGCCGAAATCGTGATCAACATTTCATCCTCCCCGTATCATGCAGGTAAGGGTGAGATGCGAGAGAGAATGCTTGTCACAAGAGCCATGGACAATGCGGCATGCGTTGGATATGTAAATCTTGTCGGCGGACAGGATGAGCTCCTTTTTGACGGGAGAAGTTTGATCATCGATCAAAAAGGAAATATCAAGGCCAGGGCTCTCACCTTCGAAGAAGAGCTTCTCATTTCCGATATCGATGTGGACGACATCTTCAGGGCCAGGCTTCATGATCCCAGAGTAAGGGAAAAGAAACCAGGAGTCTCTTCCGGTGAGGAGAAGCTTGCATTTGTGAAGCTCGACCAGGAGATTCAGTTCCCAAAACCTGCAACCCCGCCGCAAATCCACGAAAGTCTGCCGCTCGTCGAGGAGATCTACAAAGGGCTTGTGCTTGGAACAAGGGACTATGTCCGTAAGAACGGTTTCAGGAAAGTCGTGCTGGGGTTGAGCGGCGGAATTGATTCCTCGCTCACTGCAGTGATCTCGGTGGATGCGCTCGGCAAAGCAAATGTTCTCGGAGTTTTCCTTCCTTCCCAGTTCACTTCGAGCGAAAGTGCTGAAGATACACACGAGCTTTGCAGCAGGTTAGGCATCGAGCTCATCACAATACCCATAACGGACATCCTTGAAAAGTGCAAGCAGAGCCTGGATCCGGTTTTCAGAGGCCATGAGGAGAATATCACCGAGGAGAACCTTCAGGCCCGGATAAGAGGGACACTCCTCATGGCAATATCAAACAAATTCGGTCACCTGGTGTTTTCAACCGGCAATAAGAGCGAGCTGTCAACGGGTTATTGCACACTCTATGGAGACATGGTCGGCGGATTCGCAGTGATAAAAGATGTGCCCAAGGAGCTTGTATACTCTCTTGCCGGCATGCGCAACAAGAACGGTTCACCCATCCCGGAACGAGTGCTTACCAAGGTGCCTTCAGCCGAACTTAAGCCAAACCAGAAGGACGAAGACACGCTGCCTCCGTATCCAGTTCTTGACCCGATTCTTGAGTTTTACATAGAGAAGGACATGAGTCTTGCCGAAATAACTTCAATGGGGTACGACGAGGCGACAGTCAAGGCCGTCATAGACATGGTTGACCGAAGCGAGTATAAGAGAAGGCAGGGCCCCCTTGGAATCAAGATAAGTCCCCGTGCGTTCGGTAAGGATAGAAGGCTTCCCATAACCAATAGATTCAGGGAGAGAATCCAGAGTGAATGAACCGCAGGCCGGGAGGGTGCCCGCTCTGGAGTGGCTGGAAAGAAGGACATAGACAGGCCAAAGGAGGCGGGACGCGAAGGAGAAGCTTAGGATGGCTCGATGGCGATCAGGCCGCAAGAGGGCGGCCTGTCCGATTTCTGGGCGGGAATTCAATTCTCTTTAGGCTGCGCCTGATCAAAGATGAAGGCAAACGAGAGAAAGAGGTCAGGTGAGTAACAAATTTCTTCACATGCTCAGGAGAGAGGCCGGGAGCGAAGCCAAAATCTTCACGAAGAACTCTCTTCTCCACATCTATTCCTTTGACCAGAGTGATCTCCCCGGCTTGGTGAGATTCTTCCTCAGAACCCGGCCTGATTTCGTCTTTCAACCGCATACTTCCAACGCCCTCAAGACATTCATGATACTTGCATCAAAGGAAGGCATTCCAGTGGTGCCTCGAGGTTCCGGCTCCTGGGGGCTTGGCGGCTGCCTCGCGCCAATCGGAGGCGCAGTCGTGGATCTGTCTTTTCTTTCCGGCATCATAGAGGTCAACGAGGCAGAGCAGTATTTCACGGCGCAGGCAGGGGCAAAGTGGTTCGAAGCCGACGCAGCTTTGGCTCATTTCGGACTTGGGCTCAAGGCTCACCCTACAAGCTGGTTTTCTACAATAGGCGGTTGGCTTTCCACGGGCGGTGTGGGAGTTGGAAGCCTCAAATACGGGCACTTCTCAAATCAGGTGAGGTTCGTTGAATTTCTGACTGCAAATGGAGAGACATTGAAAGTGGAAAGAGGAGACGAGAGTTTCCCTCTGCTCTTTGGCTCTGAAGGTCAGCTTGGAATCGTAAAGACGATTTCGGTTTCAGCAATGAAAAGAGAGAAGCCCTGGATGGTCGCAGCGTCGTTCGCGGAACCTCCCGATGCCATGGGACTCATTGATGAGCTTCTTAAGAATGTCAGTACGGTCACAGATGCAAGACTAATTGATGGAATAAGGCTCGCGCAGCTTGATCTCTACTCAGGCGATAGACTTTTTGGAGATTCATCAGTGCTCTTTGTCCAGGGAACCGGTGAGGGCCTTGATGAGACAAGACGAATCATCGGCGGGTCTTCGAATATCAGTGAGCTTGAAGGCTACAAGGCTCAGTTCCTCTGGCATGAGATGTTCTCTCCGTTGAAAGCTAAACGGCTTGGCCCCGGAATAGTCGCGGTGAGTCTGGTTGTCGAAAGAAGAAATCTGTGTGAGCTTCTCGCCCTTTTCAGAGACAAGCTAGAAGGAGTGAGAATGGGGTTCGACGCGTATTTCGGCCCGAACGATGAAGCTCACGTGATGGGATTCCTGCCGGTAGGCCAACCTTCATCTCCAGGTTTTCTTCTTTCGTCAGTAATTCCCTACTACCTCACCGGCCTGGGGCTGAGACTCGGGGCAAGGCCGTATGGAATTGGACTCTGGAATGCTCCTTTTCTCACCAGCTCCATCGGGAATGCAGAATTGGAGAGGCTCAGGAAACTGAAGCTTTCGTTTGATCCTCACGCAATCATGAATCCTGGGAAGTTTCTTACTGTTGAGAAGCTTGAACCCTTCTGGAGAATGCTTTTCTCCACGACATCGGCCGGACTGTTCTCGATGATCGGCCGCGGTTTCATTCATGCAAAGGGTATTGCCTCAAGCCCCGGCGAAACTCTGGAGTTGGCCAGAAGATTCCCCCGCTCGGAACGGAGTGACCTGAAATATTCAACTCTCCTGTGTTCGAGATGTGGTTCCTGTGTTCCGGTTTGTCCTGCATATCTTCTCACAGGTGACGAAATGGTCTCCGCAAAGGGAAAACTCATGGTCTCTTCTTTCTCAATGGAGGAAGAGCTCTTTCAGTGCATGCACTGCAAAGCCTGTACGGATGTTTGCCAGAGCGCACTTCGGCTCGAGGACGCATGGAATGAACTTGAGCTTTCCATTGAAAAGGAACGGGGGAGGCCTTTCGCTGAAATTGAGGATTTTGTAAAGAGAATTGAAGAGGCAAAGATAATGGAAAGGCCGAACCTCGGATGAATGAAAGGCGACGGCGCGAGGTAAGATGTGGAAAGTGTCAGGCGCTGGGTGTCAGGTGAAAGGTGTGTGGTGACAGGTGAAAAGTGACAACAACGGGATGAAAGGGCAGAGCAGCAAGTATTCAATCGAAACCACGGCTGCTCCAGGGAGGACTACCCCTCTCGCAAAGTTTCTCATTGAAAGACTTGATGGCTGTACGGCGTGCGGGATTTGTGCCTCAGCCTGCATATACGGGGCTCATTCAAGAAGGGAAGAAGACCCGAGAAGAATGAGCGATCCTACCAACCATCTTTGCAAGAATTGCTTCCGCTGTATTCAAGAATGCCCCAAGGAAGTCCTTGTCACCAGACTCAATCCGGCATACTCCTTGCTCGGTGACGAGCATTGGACCCCTGAGATAATCGCATCCAATTGGTACCAGGCGGAAACCGGCAGGATCCCGGTTCTTGGCGCCGGCTTTAGAGGAAGCTTCAGCGGGCCAGGATTCGATTCCATGTGGACCGACATGTCTGAAATCGTGCGGCCGACCAGGGATGGAATTCATGGAAGAGAATATATCAGCACGTCTGTGGATATCGGAGGCGCAAGCCCTTTCCTTGAGTTCTCAGGGAATTCAGCGGTTGGCGATCTCGAAGTCCCGCTTGAGATCCCCGTGCCTTTTGTTTTTCTGAGGCCTCCGTTCGGAGTCCTGGGAAAAGGAACTCTCTGCTCGTTTGTCGAGGCTGCCTCCAAACTGGAGACTGTCTTCTTCACAGACACCGGGCATATCGAAGATGAGATGGCCGGCTTCCTTCCATGCCTTGTTCCGGACTTCGGAACCGGAGGCAACGAACTTGAGAGCTGGCGGGAGACCGCAAAGAAATGCGTGTCAGGGCCGTTCATGCCGAAGCTCATTGAGGTTGACTCCAAGGTCGGAGCAGACGAGTTTCGGAAACTGCTGAAGGAGTTCAATGGCAGCCGCATAGTGGTCAAGGTCCGTTTCTCGAAGGACACTCTGAACACGGTTCTCGACTTCTTCTCGGCCGGGGCGCGAGTATTTCACCTGCACGCCAACTGCAATGCCAGGATCGACGGCAATGAAAACGAATACCTCACGGTTCCGCTCCGGAAGGTTCACCTCGGCCTTGTTGAGAAGGCAATCAGGGATCAGGTTACCCTCATAGTGAGCGGAGGGATGGCTGCACCGGAACACGCGGCGAAGAGCATCATCTGCGGCGCTGACGTTGTTGGAATTGATATTGCCCTTCTTGTAGGTCTTGGATGTTCCGTATGCCGTGAGTGCCGGGAGGGAAGGAGCTGCCCGGCAAATCTTGAGAGTGTCGAGAGTGACTGGGGATCTTCGAGAATCGTAAATCTTATCGCTGCCTGGCGAAACCAATTGCTCGAAGTCCTCGGAGCCATGGGGTTGAGGGAGATCAGGCGCCTGAGGGGCGATGTCGGGAGAGCGATCTTCTTCAGCGAGCTTGAGGAAGAGGCGTTCGGCGTTATTGGGGAAAGCTCTAGGCCCGTCACGGACGGACGAGTGTTCTTCGGCCCAAGAAATTTCCCCCTGCCCGAAGTTATGCGTTCTCCATTCCCCGCGTATTATCGAAATGACGTGCCGGTCCACAAAGTCTTGAGAAGTTCTTCATGCATAAGCTGCGGCAACTGCGTATCCCTCTGCCCGTTTGGCGTCCACAAACGACCCAGAGGTTTCAAGCAGACACTGCCTCCCTTCAGCTCAAGATGCATCGGCTTTAACTGCAAGGGCAATGATTTCTACTGCATCGATAAGTGCCCAACGAATTCGCTCTCGCTTGAGAAGGGCACGCTTGATGAGACCCTCGGAGATCTGCGGTGGACGCATGAGCTCATTCTTTCGAACTGGGAGGAGGCGGAAAATGGACGGCCGCCGCGCAATGGTCTTGAGTTCAGAACCGGGAATTCCGGCGGCGGGTTCGACAGCCTGTTTTTCAAATTCCCAAACGTTGACTCTGGAGTGTCGCCGGAAGAAGTGGACTTGTCCATTGAATTGAACAGGAGGAAAAGCGGCCAAAGAATCACGATTCCGGTTCCGTTCTACGGTGGCGGCATGTCCTACGGCTCCATAAGCATTGAGACGATGCTCGCCAGAGCCAGGGCGGCTATGGCCTTCGGGACATTCGTCTCAACCGGAGAAGGGGGCTACCCTGAGGAGCTGAGAGAGTATAAGGACCACGTGATTACCCAGATAGCTACCGGTCTCTTTGGTGTGAGCGAGGGCACGATACAGATATCCCGAATGGTCGAATTCAAGTATGCCCAGGGAGCAAAGCCGGGCCTCGGCGGACACTTGCTTGCAGACAAGAACACAGAAGACGTGGCAAGGATGAGAGAGGCGATCTCAGGTACCAGTCTCTTTTCTCCTTTTCCTTTTCACAGCGTCTATTCGGTTGAGGACCACAAGAAACACGTTGACTGGGTGAAGGCCATCAACCCACAGGTGTTAATCTCAGTGAAAGTCTCAACGCCAACCGACATCGACATGGTTGCTGTCGGCAGCTACTATGCCGGTGCAAACATCGTCCACCTCGACGGAGGATACGGAGGAACCGGAGCGGCTCCGGAGATAGCAAAGAAAAACATAGCGATGCCCATAGAATATGCAATTCCGCGAGTCCATCGGTTTCTCGAAAAAGAGGGGATCAGGGACGAAGTCGTACTCATAGCAAGCGGTGGAATCCGGACTGCGTCTGATATTGCAAAAGCAATAGCTTTGGGAGCAGACGGCGTGGTTCTCGGGACCTCCGAGCTCGTTGCCCTGGGATGTGTGAGGTGCGGGAACTGTGAGAGCGGGAGGGGATGTCCGAGGGGAATTGCGACGACCGACAGGGAACTAAAAACCCTGGTTGACCCGGAATGGGGAGCACAGAGGTTAATAAACCTCTTTCATGCTTACATGACAGAGCTTAGAGAGATCCTGTCAGGACTTGGGCTGCGAAGCATTTCGGAACTCAGGGGACGAACAGACTTGCTGGGCAAGGACGGCGAGGCAGCAAAGCGATGAATGCACGGGAGATTTCAGAAAGAATTCTTTTGTCCAGGTGCGGACTTCCTGGCGCTGGGCCGCCTGCCCCGAGGAAGGGCGAGGAAGAAGGTGGGTGCGGAGTAGTGGGGCTCATTTCCTCAGAGCGGGTTGACGGGAAGCACATAAGAAGGCCTTGCGAACAGATGCACAATAGAGGAAATGGGAAAGGCGGCGGGGTTGCCGCGATAGGCCTGTCGCCGAATTCGATGGGACTGTCTCAATCAGAGCTCAACGAGAATTACCTCATTCAAATTGCATTTCTCGATGAAACGATCCAGAAGGAGCTTGAGGAGAGGTATGTTTTTCCGGTTTTTGACGTCAGAGAGAGAAAGCGGGTCCCCACTCTCCCGGATTTCAGAGAACTGGATACGCTGACGCTAAGGCCACCGACTGTGTTCAGATATCTTGCCAGGGTGAAACATTCTGTTCTCGAAGAATTCCGGAAGGGAAACGGCCTTCCTGATATCAGCCCGGGAATAGCTGAAGATGAGATTGTCTTCCAGAACAGCTTCAGGATCAACTCGGAGTACTATGCGTCTCACGGCGCCCAAAGGGCATTTGTCCTCTGCCACGGAAAGGACATCCTGGTGTTTAAGATCGTGGGATATGCAGAGGAAGCGCTGTCTTACTATTTGCTGGATGATCTGAAAGCCAATCTCTGGGTAGGACATCAGCGGTATCCGACAAAAGGAAAGGTGTGGCATCCCGGCGGCGCTCATCCATTCACCGGGCTCAATGAGATTCTTGTTCATAACGGAGACTTCGCGAATTATTTCTCAGTATGCGAATACCTAAGGCAGCGCAACATCTTTCCGCTCTTCCTGACAGATACGGAGGTCTCGGTGCTTCTCTTTGACCTCTGGACAAGGGTTTACGGCTACCCGCTTGAGTACGTGATTGAGGCCTTGGCCCCGACAACCGAACGTGATTTTCATGTCCTTCCGGAAGAGAAGAAGCGGATCTACAGAGCGATTCAGGCTTCTCATATTCACGGCTCGCCCGACGGCCCCTGGTTTTTCATCGTCGGGCGGTCGCTGACCAAGAGAAGAGTCATCGAACTTCTCGGCATAACCGACACTGCAATGCTCAGGCCGCAGGTCTTCGCGCTCAGCGAGGGTGAGGTGCAAGTCGGACTAATAGCTTCCGAGAAACAGGCCATCGACAGCGCTTTGTCGAGCCTCAGACAGTCCGACGAGAGATTCTGCGACGTGGCAGACAAGTACTGGAACGCTCGGGGAGGAAGCCACACTGACGGCGGGGCATTTATTTTCAGTCTCCGGGAGAGTGACAGCGGGAAGAAGATTCTGGAGTGCCGCAACAAGTTTGGTGAACTTATAACGACAACGAATCATTCCGGCTCCGGGCAGAGGGACGGCGGAGAACTGAGGAGGAACTTCAGCACGCTGGCTCAATGCATTGACGAAGGCGTAGTCTCATTTCTTTCACGAAATGGAACCGGCGAAGGCAGCCCGTTTTCGATATCAGGACCATCCTGGCCATCGCGGCTTGCGGAGCTGGCAGAGCCGGAAATCGCCCGTTCTACCGCAGGGGATGAGCTCAGGGAGGAGGCGCTCTCTTCTCTCGTAAGGCTCAGAGACCTCTACTTTCCGCAGCAGATGAAGAGAAGCAAGTTCGTATCCCTTGTGGACACTGAGATTGACAAACTCCTGAGATCAGTTCCGCTGGTTGGCTCTGATCATCCCTCAAGACATCGCCTTCTCAATTGGGAACTGCGGGGAAAGTTGGTCCCGCCGCAAAGGGACGATGTTGTGCTCTTCATTGATTCCCGTTCATTCCCTGCTGACGGAGAAGATAGTCTGGCAGGGACGGTGGCTCACTGTCATAGTCTGGGATTCAGACAGTTAACGATTTTCGGGATGAGGGGTCAAAGGTTTGTTGCGTGCGGCCTCGGCCACTCCTCTCACGGGTTCAGAGTGGATGTGCTGGGAAGTTCAGGTGACTATCTGGGCTCCGGCCTTGATGGCGCCGACGTATATGTGCACGGGTCCGGACAGGATCAGCTGGGGCAGATTCTGAAAAGGGGAACCCTGGTCGTGTATGGCGATGTCGGTCAGACCTTTATGTACGGCGCAAAGGGCGGCGAGGCGTATGTCCTCGGTAATGCAGCGGGGAGGCCTCTCATAAATGCCGTCGGAAGGCCAAGGGTTGTCATAAACGGGACATGCCTTGACTATCTTGCCGAAGCTTTCATGGCCGGCGACCCTTTGAACGGCGGAGGGTTTGTAGTCATAAACGGTATCACGTTCACATCAGACGGAAACGTTGTTGACCTTGAGACGCCCTATCCGGGGTGTAACCTTTTCTCTCTTGCCTCCGGAGGTGCAATATACATAAGAGATCCCGGAAGAGTGGTTGACGAAGACCAGTTGAACGGCGGCAGGTTCGCGGAGTTTACAGCAAGGGACTGGGAGGTTATACTTCCTTACCTGAGAAGAAACGAATCGCTGTTTGGAATTTCGATTGAGAAAAACCTTCTGACATTCAAGGGAGAAGAAAAAACGCCTGCGGAGGTGTACAGAAAGGTTGAGGCAACCGTAGTTTCGGCTCTTATGCCGGAAGGCGAATAAGAAACCCGAAGTCCGCAGACCAAAAAGGAGAATCCTGTTGAAAAAATTTGTACTCCCGGTCGTCTTCGTTCTGTTGGTCGCCGCCTCGTATTTTGTTCTTGGAAGGAAACCCTCCCGGGGCCCCGGAGAGTCTTCCATGACTACCGCAAAAGTCCAGAGGGGAGACTTGATTGTTACGGTCTCATCGACCGGCACAATTGAACCGGTGGTGACGGTTGAGGTCAAGTCCAAAGCGAGCGGCGTGGTTAACCGGCTTCCCGTGGAAGAAGGAGACCATGTAGAGAAGGGGCAGATCATTGCGACCCTCGATGAGACAGACCTGCTTAATGACGTTGAACAATCGAAGGCCGACCTTGACGTTGCAAAAGCCACGCTTGCTCAGGCGGAACGGGAGCTAAAGAAGAGCCAAGAGCTTCTTGGAAGAAATCTTGCCTCCGAAGATGAAGTGGAGAAATTGAAAACAGAAGTTGTGCGGGCAAAAGCACAGCTTGTGCGCGCCAGGGTGGATGTGGCGAATAAAGACGAAAGGCTCAAGGAAGCAGTCGTCAGAGCCCCTCTCTCTGGAATCATTCTCCAGAAGAACGTGGAAGAAGGTCAAATAATCTCCTCGGGAATCTCTTCCGTCAGCGGCGGAACTCTGATTGCAGTCGTTGCAGACATGCGAGAGGTATATGTGAAGGCTGATGTGGACGAAACCGACATCGCCGTCATTGAACCCGGCCAGAAGGCCAAGGTGGTCGCAGACGCCTATCCCGATGATATATTCGAAGGAGAAATAGTGAGGATTGCCCCTCTTGCAAAGGTAGAGCAGAATGTCACTACCTTTGAGGTGACCTCGAAAGTGGCAAATCCCCAGGGAAAGCTGAAGGCCGGGATGAATGCGACAGTTGACATAGCTGCAGGGGAGAGATTCGGTGTGCTCATGGTGCCGAATGAGGCGCTGAGGGAGCCGGGTCGCGGATTGAATAGAGGAGAGGGAAACGGTGAGAAGGGTAGCGTGTCCGTGTCCCCTGGTCCCGGGAAGACGGGCGAGAAAAATGCTCCAGCGTCCACAGATCCCAGGGCTTCGGCTCGCGGTGACGATCGGTCTCGGCGAGCAGGAGGCGGGGTGGCAGGCGAGATTCCTGGAGGAATGGCCGGGCAGGAGAGACAGGGAGCGGGTGAAGCCAAGGAAGGCGGAGTGACGGGTGGAAGACCAGTTGGGGCGCGCGGAGGGTATGGCGTTCTCACAGAGCGGTCTCCGGGTTCGGGCGGTGCGAAGGAAGAAGGCGGCGGCCCCGGGGCTTCCTGGGGCAGGGAGAAATTTGACGCGGCTGCTCCCCGTCCGAAGGCGAAACAGGTCATGGTAGGAAGGGGAGGGAAGTTCGTCCCCGAAATCGTACTTGCAGGCATAAATAATTTCGAGAATACGGAAATTCTACAAGGCCTGAAGGAGGGAGACGAGATCCAAATTCTGACAGGCGGACCTTCGGGCTCGATGAGTCAGACAATGGAACAGAGGGAGAGGTTCAAGGCACGGATGAGTCAGGGAGAGATGGGCGGCTTGAGGAGATAAGAGTTTCGGGGCTGGCGTCCGAGAACTTGCTGCTCACTCCGACGCCCCTGTATCTCTCGTATCCTGGATACTTGGAGGACAATGCAAGTACTTGAAAATATTCTCATAGCACTCAGCTCGCTCTGGGTCCACAAGATGAGATCTTTTCTCACAACGCTCGGTGTCGTCATTGGCGTGGGAGCCGTGATCACTATGGTTTCCCTGGGCCAGGGAGCAAGACGGGCTGTGCAGGAAAGAATCCTGGCTCTCGGCTCCAATCTCGTGTTTGTGAGACCAGGTTCTTTTCGCATGGGTCACGTTGCTGCACAAGAAGGGGCAAGGATTGACCTCACGGACAAAGATGCCAAGGCAATCAAGAAAGACTGCCCGGCAGCTCTCGTTGTAGTCCCCGAGCTGCAGAGGTCTGAACAGGTGAAATACGGAAACAAGAACTGGAACACAAGGGTTATCGGCACGACTCCGGATTTTGGACCGGTAAGGAATTTCAAGCCCACGTTGGGAAGGTTTTTTACCTGGCAGGAAGATCTCGGGATGGCAAGAGTGTGTCTGCTCGGGGAAACGGTGAGAGAAAATCTCTTCGGCCAAATGGAAGATCCGGTCGGGGAAACGATTAGGATTGGCAGAGTGAATTTTACCGTGATAGGACTTCTTCCCGAAAAGGGGCAGACGGGGTTTTCTAACCAGGATGATCAGGTAGTTGTGCCTCTCAACACTGCGCAGAAGAGGCTTTTTGGCATAGACTACTTGAGCGGAATCAGTGTCCAGGCAAGGGATGCGAAATCCGTCGATCAGACGGTTCTGGAGATTGAGAAAGCGTTACGGAAGAGTCACCGGATCAAGACCGGTGGTGACAACGATTTCACAATCCGGGTCCAAACAGATGTCCTCACCACAATGGAAGAAACATCAAAAACGCTTGGATTTCTCCTTGCCGGAGTTGCAGGAGTTTCGCTTATTGTGGGAGGAATAGGAATTATGAACATAATGCTTGTCTCTGTCCGCGAGAGGACAAGAGAGATAGGCACAAGGAAGGCAATAGGTGCACGAAGAAGGGATATTCTCTTTCAGTTTCTTGTTGAAGCTGTTACGCTCAGTCTGGTTGGCGGCACTGTCGGGATTCTTCTGGGGGTTCTTGCTTCATATCTTCTTTCCGCGATGGCGCGATGGAACACGAGCATTTCTCTGAGCTCGATTATCGTCTCATTTCTTTTTGCCGCAGCAGTCGGCATCTTCTTCGGACTTTATCCCGCGAGAAAAGCTTCTCTTCTTAATCCAACAGAGGCCCTGCGGTACGAGTAGGGCCGGCGACCTTCCCTCTCCCCCCGGGGAGAGGATCAAGGTGAGGGAGAGGATACACCTTCAAAAAGCCGGTTCAAGGGCATCTCTCAAAGGCTTGCCTTGCATCTCGGCTGTGAATACATCTGTCACTCCGCATCGCGGGATTCTCCGCATTCGCCGGCTTCGCCCTTCAGGACGGAGATTGCGTGGGGAAGGATTGGAAGGATGGCTTCGAGGCATTCTCTAACGGCTTTCGGGCTGCCCGGCAGGTTCACAATCATTGTGCTCTTCCTGATTCCTGAGACTCCCCGCGAGAGCGCGGCCTTCGGGGTCTTCTTGTAAGATTGAAATCTCATCAGCTCTGAAATGCCAGGTGCCTGTCTTTCCAGCACGGCCAGAGTCGCCTCCGGGGTTTTATCCCTGGGAGAAAACCCCGTGCCGCCCGTCGTGAGAACGAGGTCAACACGAAGCTTGTCGGAATAGTCGACTAGTTTCTCTCTGATGAGCTCTGCCTCGTCCGGGATGATGTCGTATCTGGCAAGCTTTGCGTCGAGCTTGGTAATCAACTCGAGCGCAACCTTGCCGCTCTCGTCCTTTCTTTCTCCCCTTGCACCTTTATCACTTATTGTAAGGATTGCCACTGTCATCAAAGTTTTCTCCATTTGTATCTCACGGCGGGGCTATCCACGGAACCTTGGACTTCATCCTGCAGAGGAAAACTGCCTATCCTCCGGGAATGACAAAGGCATCATCGCCGGCCCGGACTCTCCCGCCCGTCAGGACTCTTGCGAAAACACCTTCTCTTGGCATGACACAGTCCCCGATCTGGTCATATATTGCGCACCTTTCCACACACTCTTTTCCAATCTGAGTAAGTTCGAGAAGCACGGTTGAGCCGAGTCTAATCTTCGTTCCCAGGGGAAGTGTGTGAATCTCTATCCCGGCCAGCGTGACGTTTTCACCAAAATCTCCAGGCACGGCATTGAGACCTTTTTGTCTCATCTTCTCTATGCTTTCAAGCCCGAGAAGACTGACCTGGCGGATGTCTTTTCCGAAATGGGCATCGCCCTTGATCCCCTGCTCACACTCGAAATCCGCAAAAGGGACTGGCGTTTTCTTCATACCCTTTTCACTACTTATGGAGACTGCCTCGACCTTCCCATCCGGCGCTCTTCTCTTCGCAGCCTCACTGCCCGATGGTTTTGCTTTTCCTCTTGTAGTGGCCACTTCTTCCGCCTGCCTTCTCGATAAGCGCTATCTCCCCGATAACCATGTCCTTATCAACCTGCTTGCACATATCGCAAATTGTCAGAAGAGACACGGTGACTGCAACCAGCGACTCCATTTCTGCACCTGTTCTGTCAACTGCTTTGGCGATTGCTCTCGCCTCGATACACGAGTTTTCCTTGGAAGAATGAAGCTCGACACTGACATTCGATAGTGCAATTGGATGGCACATAGGGATCAACTCACTGGTTCGCTTTGCAGCCATGATACCAGCTACTCTGGATACTGTGAGCACATCTCCCTTTGGAAGCAGCCCTTTCTCGATTGTCTCAAGCGTCTTCGGGCTGAGGAAGATCTTTCCGGTTGCCACAGCGGTCCGCAGGGTTTTTTCCTTCGCGGACACGTCCACCATGCGGACAGAGCTGCCAGGTCTGGTCTTGTTCTGTTTCTGACTCATTTCCTCACCAGTCTCAGAGTCTTCTTGAGTCGGCCGGTCGAATCCGGCACTCCTTCAAGAAAACGCATGTTTCTGCATATCTGCAACCTTCTCCAGGAAGAGCTTCTTCAGGCTAAACCAGGAAATCCCCTTGGTCAAGCGGTATGGCTCTGCGGACACAGGAGCCTACAATGCGGAGACCGCATCTGCTCGACCGTGATAACCCCTCACCAACCTCTCCCCAGAAGGGAGAGGGCCAAGGTGAGAGGGAAGTCTGATGAATCGATTCGCTGCGAACGCCGGCAGCTAAGTGCTCCGTGCCACTAGCAGAGCGAACTCGGGATTGACTGGGTGGGCAAACCGTGGCACCATATCTCCGTGGACAATAGAAGGGAATTCATGAGAAAAGTGTTCAGTTTTGCAACAGGCGGGTTCTTGAGCGTGCCGATCGCTTTGGAGTTGAGGACATCCGCGCATTCTTCTGATGGTTTGACTGAGAACGATGACGAGCCCCGCCAAGGAAAGAACTCATCCGGGGATAAACCGGAGAAAAAAGTGAGTCGAGTTCCTGTGGGAATTGCCAGAGGGAAATCTGTCCGGGAATCCGTCCAGAAGGCGGTCGAGCTGGGAGGTGGTCTGGGCTTCATCAAGCCTGGAAGCACTGTCCTGGTGAAGCCAAACGTGAATTCAGATGACTCTCACCCAGGTACGACGAATCCCGAGGTCCTTCTTCATGTCCTTGAGTCAGTTTGGGGAAAGAATCCCAAGAGAGTCATCGTGTCCGACAGATCGGGCTTCTGGGGAAAGACAATTGAGTTCATGAAGAAAACAGGGTTGTACGAAGCTGCAATTCAGGGGAAGGCGGAGGTCATACCATTTGATGATGGTCCCTGGACAGAGGTTAAGCCCGCAAGTGCAACCTCATGGAAAGACGGTTTCAGGTTTCCAGAGCTTCCTCTTCGAGTAGATTCGATCATTTCAATTCCGGTCTGCAAGACCCACAAGTTCGCAACATTCACAATGGCTATCAAGAACTTTGTCGGTTTCCTTCACCCGGATGACAGGACGTCCCGCCTCCACAAGAGCCACGGAGAGCCGGGATTCGGAACCTTGATTGCTGAACTTGGGCTTGCCGTCACCCCCAAGTTCTACGTGATGGATGCGACAAAAGTCTTCGTATCCGGCGGACCTGCCACCGGCGATGAGAAGAAAGTTGATCTCATTATTGCGTCCCGAGACAGAGTCGCGAACGATGTTGTCGGCCTGGGACTTCTCAAGCTTCTTGGCACCGAGAAGAGAATTCAAGACAAATCAGTATGGGAGCAGCCCCAGATAAAGCGGACTATTGAGCTCGGCCTCGGAATAAGATCGATAGAAGAGCTAAAACTGCAAGGTTTCAACTCTCCGGAGGCAGAACGTATTCTTCGCTACCTGTCGTAGGAAATGGGCGGAAATAGGTGACGAAATAGGTGACTGTCACTATTTTCGAGGGGAAATAGGTGAAATAGGTGACTGTCACTATTTTGAGTGAGGGAAATAGGTGACTGTCACTATTTTGAGTGAGGAGGAGCTTGAGAGATACTCAAGGCAGATTATTCTCCCGGAGATAGGAAGAGCGGGCCAGAGAAAACTCCGGCAGGGAAAAGTCCTTGTAGTCGGAGCCGGAGGCCTGGGTTCTCCGGCACTTTTCTATCTTGCATCGGCAGGTGTCGGGACGATCGGAATTGTTGACAGTGAGGACGTCTCTCTCTCAAACCTGCAGAGGCAGTTCATTCATACGACCAAGGATATTGGAAAGCCCAAAACAGATTCCGCAAAGAAGAAGCTCAAGCTTCTCAATCCGTCGGTGAATGTTGTGACATACTTCAAGAGATTGTCGCCACGGAACGTCGATTCGATACTCAAAGACTTTGATGCTGTTGTTGATGGAAGCGACAACTTCCCCACCCGCTATGTGGTAAATGAATCTTGCATAAGACTCGGGAAGGCTCTTTTTCACGGCGGGATTTTCAGGTTCGGAGGCCAGGTGATGAGCATAGTGCCGGGAAAGGGGCCGTGCCTTAGATGCGTTTTCCCAAAGACTCCGCCCACAAGACTGGTTCCAGGCTGCGAGCTAGGCGGAGTTCTGAACGCCGTGGCCGGGGTTGTCGGGAGCATTCAGGCCGGGGAGGCAATCAAGTTTCTTCTCGGAACCGGCGAACTTCTTCTCGGCAAGATTCTTATCCTTGATGCAAGGGACATGAGTTTCAAGACGCTAAGTGCCAGGAAGAGAAAAGGCTGTCCCACTTGTGGAGGGTGAGCTGAATTGGAAGTCAGAGGCCGGGCATCAAGACAGCCCAGTTACGAATATGACATAGTCGGGACCAGTACGGCCGTCCAGCGAATCCTCAAGCTGGTTTCAAAGATTGCGCCCACAGAAAGCGGTGTGCTCATAACAGGGGAGAGCGGAACCGGGAAGGAGCTGGTTGCCAGGCAGATTCACTATCTCAGCAAGCGAAACACGAAGGCGTTCGTTCCGGTGAACTGTGCCGCCATTCCAGAGGGACTGTTCGAGAGTGAGCTCTTTGGACACGTCAAAGGAGCTTTCACCGGGGCGGTGCAGTCGAAGAAAGGGCTTTTTGAGGAAGCAGACGGCGGAACGCTTTTCCTGGACGAGGTAGCCGAGATGCCGTCGAGCGCACAGGTCAAGCTTCTGAGAGCTCTTCAATCTCACGAGATCAGGAGAGTCGGCGGAAACGAGGATACGCACATTGATGTCAGAGTCATTGCCGCAACAAACAGGGACATAAAAGAGGCATTGAGGACGGGCGAATTGAGGGAAGACCTTTATTACAGGCTCAACGTCTTCCACATTCACGTGCCGCCGCTGAGGGAAAGGAGAGATGATATTCTCATCCTTGCGCAATACTTCGTCGAAAAGCACTCTCTCGGCAGGAAGGGGAAGACTCCGAGAATCTCTCCCTCTGCTGCCTCGTTTCTCCTGGCCTACGATTATCCCGGGAATATCAGGGAGCTTGAGAACATTGTCCAACGTGCGGTTCTCCTTGCCGAGTCCGGCGTCATAAACCCGCGCGACCTTCCGCCGGAGATCAGGCAAAGGAGGATGCTGACTTCGGCAGAGGAGAAGAGCGGCTACTACAGTGACGGGTTCTCGCTTGAGGAGGTTGAGCGGCTTCACATAATGAGGGTTCTCGAGAAGCACAAGTGGAATATGTCCAGGGCAGCGAAGGCCCTTGGAATTTCACGTTCGACACTGTGGAGAAAACTGAGGGGAACGGAACGAGGCGGGAGAACATCTGTTTCAAAACGAAACAGATAGAGTGTTCCATTATGACGCATGTCCTGCCTATCGACATGCCAAGAAGGACAGAATAGTCCTTCCTTCGTTGATGTAACTTCTCTATTTGCAAGACGATAGAGACGCTGTATGCAGGATGAGACCAGGTGGCACGGGGATTGCGCTGTACGAGTGGCGAAGACGTAGAGGCCTACGGGCCATGAGGAGTTTGAATAGAGCTGATTCCGTGTGTGAAGTTGAAGAAGTTCTCGCTTGAGAAAGAGAGGTAGACTGATATGGGAAAAATAATAGGAATTGATCTCGGAACAACCAACTCCTGTGTGGCCGTTATGGAGGGTGGAAAGCCCGTGGTCATTCAGAACTCTGAAGGTGGAAGGACAACGCCGTCCGTTGTGGCTTTCACCAAAGGCGGAGAAAGGCTCGTGGGTGTCGTCGCGAGAAGGCAGGCCGTGACGAATCCGAAGGCTACGATTTACTCGATAAAGAGATTCATGGGGAGGAAATATAACGAAGTCGGCGAGGAGACGAAGCAGGTTCCGTTTCCGGTTGAAGGCGATTCAAACGGGAGCGTCGTGGTCAGGGCCGGAGACAAGACCTACACTCCGCCGGAAATATCCTCAATGATACTTCAGAAGATGAAGCAGACTGCTGAAGATTACCTGGGTGAGAAAGTAACAGAAGCAGTGATCACTGTCCCTGCCTACTTCAACGACAGTCAGCGCCAGGCAACAAAGGACGCCGGAAGAATAGCAGGGCTCGACGTGAAAAGGATAATAAACGAGCCAACTGCCGCTTCCCTTGCCTACGGCCTTGAGAAGAAGAAAGATGAAAAAATAGCAGTCTTCGACCTCGGCGGAGGAACGTTCGATATCTCCATCCTTGAGTTAGGCGATGGCGTCTTCGAGGTCAAGTCCACAAACGGCGATACGCATCTGGGCGGCGATGATTTTGACAAGAAGATCATCGACTGGCTTGCTGATGAGTTCCAGAAGCAGCAAGGGATTGACCTCAGAAAAGATCCGATGGCCCTCCAGCGGCTGAGGGAAGCGGCCGAGAAGGCGAAATGCGAGCTTTCGACTGCAGTCGAGGCCGAGATCAACCTCCCGTTCATCACTGCCGATGCAAGCGGCCCCAAGCACATGAATATCACTCTTTCCAGGGCGAAGCTTGAGCAGCTTGTTGATGATCTCATTCAGCGCACAGTCGGTCCCTGCAAACAGGCACTCAAGGATTCCGGATTTTCTGCAAGCGATATTGATGAAGTCATTCTGGTGGGCGGGCAGACCAGAATGCCAAAGGTTCAGGAGCTTGTGAAAGACCTCTTTGGCAAGGAACCCCATAAGGGAGTGAATCCTGATGAGGTTGTGGCAGTCGGAGCTGCAATCCAGGGAGCCGTGCTCGGCGGCGAGGTTGGCGACGTGGTTCTTCTTGATGTGACGCCTCTTTCTCTTGGCATAGAGACACTTGGGGCCGTGTGCACAAGGTTGATCGAAAGAAACACGACAATACCCACCAGGAAATCTGAAGTTTTCTCAACTGCATCGGACAGTCAGACGACAGTCGATATTCATGTGCTTCAAGGTGAGAGGGAAATGGCGATGGACAATAAGTCAATCGGCCGCTTCCAACTTACAGGAATTCCTCCCGCTCCGCGCGGCATTCCCCAGATCGAAGTCACCTTTGACATTGATGCCAACGGAATACTCCAGGTCTCCGCAAAGGACAAGGCTACTGGAAAGGAGCAGAGCATTAAGATCCAGGCCTCATCCGGGCTTTCCGACGCCGAGATCCAGAAGATGGTGAAGGAAGCACAGAGCCATGCGGCCGAGGACAAGAAGAGAAGAGAGAAGATCGACGCGCGCAACAGGGCAGATCAGCTTGCCTATGAAACAGAGAAGAATCTGAAAGAGATGGGCGACAAGATGGACGCTGACACAAAGGCCAGGGTCGAAGCGGCGGTCGGACGGCTGAAAGAAGCGCTCAAGGGAGACGATGAGAACGAGATTAAGTCTGCATCCGAGGCGCTTACTCAGGTGTGGCACGATGCTGCTGCCAAGATGTATTCGAAAGCCACAAGCGGCGGGAAGCCGGAGCCCGAAGCGGGGCAGGAAGAGGAGAAGAGTGAGAAGAAAGATGGGAAAGGAGAGGTAGAGGCCGACTACGAAGTGATAGACTAGTGTCCCGTCCCAGAAATAACTCTACGAAATGCAGGGTGTTTCATGAGGCACACTGCCAGGGGGTATGAGGGGGTCGTGGCCGACCCCCTCAG